>JAGNTI010000092.1:0-4477 GCA_017987615.1 Sediminibacterium sp.
GTAAATGTGCCAATTTCTAAAATACGCATTGGCTTTTTAAGGCAAGACAACATGCTTAAAAACTGCCCTTGTACTTCACCACTAAGCATATGCGCTTTTGGATGAGCAGCCCTTGTTTCATCTAATATCAATTGCAATAGAGGGTCTGCGGGTGTTGTAAAAACATCCGAATAGGACACCGCTTGATCTATGATAAAAGGAACTGACATCTATATATTAAATCGCGTTTTCTTTTTTAGAAATAAGCAGAAGCCCTATAAATGTAATGAGTCCATTAATGATAAGGAGCTCGAGGCCAATTTCAAAAGATCCAAAGAGTGCCTTTTGATTGATATCAATTAATAAACAAAGAAGGGGAGAAAGTATACAAACAAGTGGGACCCATTTGTCTAGCACGTTTCTTTTTAAAACAATACCAAATGTAAAGAGTCCTAAAAGTGGGCCATAGGTGTAAGCAGCTACTTTTAATATAACGCCAATCATGCTCGGATTGTCAATCCATTTGTATACCATTACAAATAATAAAAAAACAAGTGCAAATCCAATATGTATTCTTTGTCTAATGGTTTTCTTTTTTGCTTCGTCCCAATCTTCTCTGCGCTGCATACCCAAAATATCGATACAAAAAGTAGCAGTAAGTGCTGTAATGGCGCCATCGGCACTTGGAAACAATGCGGATATAAGTGCAATGATAAAAATGATGGACATGGCTGGAGGCATATGCTCAAGCGCAATACTTGGGAACAATTTGTCGCCAGTAACAGACAAACCATTTGCACTTGCATACAAATAAAGTAGCCCACCTAAAAACAAGAATAGGGTAATAACAACAAGCATGGTAAAGCCTAGTGTGATTACATTTTTTTGCGAATCTTTTAAGGTCTTTACAGAAATGTTTTTTTGCATCATCTCCTGATCCATTCCGGTCATGGTGATGGTAACAAAAGCACCTGCTAATATTTGTTTCACAAAAAACAATTTGCTGGATGGTTCCGTAAAAAAGATTTTAGTATATCCTTTGTCGGCCATAGTGGATAAGCTTTCAAAGAATCCGACATGGAGTTGGTTTAGGATATAAAACACACATATCACAAGCCCTAGAAGCATGCAAGAGGTTTGTAGTGTGTCTGTCCAAACAATTGTTTTAACACCACCTTCATAAGTGTATAAAAGAATCATAAGAAGGATGATAAGGGTAGTTGCCCAAAACGGCACATGAAAACTTTGTAAGATGGCGTCTTGTAAAATACGCACTACTAAATAAAGCCTTGCGGTTGCACCAAGTGTTCTTGATAAAATAAAAAAAGAAGCACCTGTTTTGTAAGAAGAAACGCCAAGCCTGCTACTTAAGTAATTGTATATCGATGTTAAATTGAGCTTGTAATACAAAGGAAGAAGCACATAAGCGATGGTTAAATAGCCGATTACATAACCTAGGGTAATTTGTAAATATGAAAATGCATTTACGTAATTGGTGCCACCAACAAGGGTGCCTACTTGCCCCGGAACACTTACAAACGTAACGCCGCTTAATGAAGTACCCACCATGCCAAATGCCACAAGCATCCAGTTGCTATTTCTATTGCCAATAAAAAAAGATTCGTTGGTGCTATTTTTACCTGTGACTTTAGCTACCACAAGTAGAATTAGAAAGTAAATGATTACAAAAGAAAATAAAACAATGGGCGACATAGCAATCGTTATTTTTTGTTAAATTGTAGGCCTTAAAGGTAAGGATATTGAGCCTTTTTCACGCATAAGAATCTGATATATGTCTATACAAACGGTGGCTGTTTTTTGTGGTTCCAAAGATGGGCTAGACCCTCAGTTTTTAAAGGAGGCAACAGTCTTTGGAAATTTACTGGGTGCAGCAGGTATGAGTCTTGTTTATGGAGGAGGAAACAAGGGCCTAATGGGCGCAGTAGCCAATGGTGCTATGGCAGCTGGCGTAAAAGTAATAGGCGTCATACCTGAACTTTTAATTGCCTGGGAGCATCAGCACGAAGGCATTACAGAATTACATGTTGTATCTGATATGCATGTAAGAAAAAAGATGATGTACGAATTATGTGATGCTGCACTTATTTTGCCAGGTGGTAATGGAACGCTAGATGAACTTTTTGAAATGCTAACTTGGAATACCTTAAAAATTCATGACAAGAAAATCATCTTGCTTAATTGTAATGGATTTTATGACAACCTGATGGCGCATATGCGTACGATGCAAGCGCAGGGGTTTTTATATGAAAATATTGAACACCGCTTAATGGTAGCAGGCACTGCAGAGGAAGCGATGCAGCTTCTACAAAGTTTTTAAGAAAACAACTTAGTCAAAAATCTTACCCGCGTTTAAAATATTGTTGGGATCAAATGTTTGCTTAATAGAACGCATGAGTCTTACATGCGTTTCTGAAAAAACGGTTTTCAAAAATGGTTTTTGAATCAGTCCTACGCCATGCTCACCACTAATGGTACCGCCTAAATTTGCAATCAGTTCAAATAGCGGCATCAGTGCAGCTGTCATTTCAGGATTGTTGTAGCTATTTTTAATGGTAGGGTGGTTGATACGTATGTGTAAATTACCGTCACCAGCATGACCATAACAAACCACTTTAAATCCGTTATTTGCTGCAATTTCTTTAACGCCTTTAATGAGTTTAGGTAGTTCGGCTCTTGGAACAACGGCGTCTTCTTCGATGGTAAAGCCAGCCATGACAGCTGCTTCATTTGCTTTTCGGCGAATTTTCCAAAGTTCATTTTTTTGTTCCGCGTCTTCTGCAAAATAAATTTCACCTACTTCGTAGTTGTTTAATACTTCTGAAATGGCTTCCATCTCATTCATTAAAACGTCTAGGTTATTGCCATCTACTTCTATAATTAAATGTGCCGCAAGTCCATCTGTTAATTGCACCGCTGTACTATCTAATAATTTAGTGGCAAGGGTAATGGCGTCAATTTCCATTAGCTCCATGGCACTTGGTGTAATGCCCGCTCTAAAAATGGCACTTACTGCTTCGCTTGCTTTTTCGAGGCTATTAAAAGGAGCAAGCATTAACAAGTCATACTTTGGATGTGGTATTAAGCGGAGTACAATTTTAGTAACAATGCCTAGGGTGCCCTCGCTACCAACAATTAATTGGGTAAGGTTATATCCGGTTGCATTTTTTAAAACATTAGAGCCTGTCCAAATAATTTCGCCGGTAGGTAGTACTACTTCTAGGTTTAAAACATAATCTTTTACAACACCATATTTTACAGCCTTAGGGCCACCTGAGTTTTCAGAAATATTGCCACCTATAAAACAACTCCCTTTGCTGGCAGGGTCGGGCGGATAAAAAAGCCCTTTTTCTTTGACTGCGTTTTGCAACACTTCTGTAATAACACCAGGCTCGGTGGTTACTTGTAAATTGCGTTCGTCTATGTCAAGTATTTGATTGAGTCTTTCGGTAGATAAAAGTACGCCACCTAAGTGTGGGAGTGCCCCGCCTGTAAGTCCAGTACCTGCACCTCTTGGTGTTACGGGTAATAAATGTTCGTTACAAATTTTTACAATGGCAGCAATTTCGTTTGTTGTTTTTGGCTTTACAACAACAGCTGGTAAGTACAATAAATTTTCGGTTTCGTCTTTACCATAGCGGTGCAAGCTTTCTTCATCTGCTACTACATAATCATTTCCAATAAGTTGCTTGAACTGATCTACAATAGAAGCAGTTACGACGCCGGTTGCAGTTGCCATGGGTATGGTATTTAGAAAGAGAAACTAGAAGAGGCCAAATAGTGTACTATCAATTTTTCCAATGATATCACCAAGGTCAGCTTCATTTTCGCCAAATTTATTTTTATCACAATCAATGACAAGTAATGGACCTTCTTGGTAACCATCAATCCATTTGTTGTAATATTCGTTGAGGCGTTTTAAATAATCGAGTCTGATATTTTCTTCATATTCTCTACCTCTTTTTTGTATTTGTGATACAAGGGTAGGAACAGATGCTTTTAAATAAATGAGTAAATCCGGAGGTTGAACCATTGTTTTAAGCGTGGTAAAAAACGCATAATAGTTATCGAAATCGCGCTTACTCATAAGTCCCATTTCGTGTAAGTTGGGCGCAAAAATATTGGCATCTTCGTAAATGGTTCTGTCCTGAATAATGGTTTCAGTTCCTCTTGCGATTTCTAATAGTTGGTTAAGTCTACCATTTAAAAAGTACACTTGTAAATTAAAACTCCATCTAGGCATGTCTTCATAGAAATCCATCAGGTATGGATTGTGGTCTACGTCTTCAAATTGAGGTATCCAACGGTAATGCTTACTTAGCATTTCTGTAAGTGTTGTTTTACCTGCGCCGATATTACCTGCGATTGCGATGTGTTTGGGTTTCTTAGCTTTTGCCATAGGGGTTGAAAATACGAAATGAGTATCTTAAAAAGATAATTAAAGTTTGTTTTTTTTAATAATAGTTCATGCCAATGGCGC
>JAGNTI010000092.1:4577-5790 GCA_017987615.1 Sediminibacterium sp.
TACAAGTACAGTTCTGCAATTTGCGGAACGTCACTTTGTACATATAAAGCCACTTTTTCTGGATCCAATCCGCAAGCAATATTTTCGGCAATAACCCTTAATACATTTGCTTGTAATTCTTTGGTATCAGGGTGGGTAGTAAGGCTATGCCAATTGGCTACAAAAAAGTAACAATTGAATTCATCTTGCATACGCACATAATTGCGCATGGCACCAAAATAATTGCCTAAATGAAGGAATCCTGTAGGCCTAATGCCACTTAAAACCACCTCTTTTTCCATAGCCGCGAAGATAAGGCGCTTTTTCATG
Organism: Sediminibacterium sp.; assembly: GCA_017987615.1. GTDB lineage: Bacteria > Bacteroidota > Bacteroidia > Chitinophagales > Chitinophagaceae > Sediminibacterium. Next base: position 4,887 of record JAGNTI010000092.1, read on the forward strand.
ATATTTGCTATAGAAATACCCTAAAACTGCCCATTATTCAAGGTTCCAATCACATATTAGGTTCACCCATCGAATACCTTAAAGGCGTTGGCCCTTTGAGAGGTGAATTATTGAAAAAGGAGCTGTCTATTTATACTTTTTCGGATTTATTAGAACATTATCCGCACAGACATATTGACAAGACCCAGGTGCATAAGATAGGCTCTATAAGCCCCGCCACTGACTTTGTGCAAGTTGTAGGCATACTACAGCAGCCAGCTTTAATGGGTGACAAAAGGGCTAGGCGCCTCATTGCGCAGTTAACGGATGACACCGGAACGCTGGAACTCGCATGGTTTCAGGGGGCTAACTGGGTGCAAAAGAACCTGGTTCCTGGTCAGAAATACCTTGTTTTTGGTAAAACAGGCTTTTTTAATGGCAAGCCTCAAATGGTGCATCCCGAAATTGAAATTTTTACCCCAGCCAAAGAAGGGGGCAAAGATTATTTGGAACCCGTGTATCCAGCCACCGAAAAATTAAAAGCAAGAGGGCTCAATGGAAGGCAGTTGGCAAAACTCACGTACCAGCTATTTTCCATGATCAAGCCCGCAGATATACCTGAAAATTTACCTGCTACTATATTGGCTGATTATAAACTCATGAACCGGTACGAGGCGTATTCAAATATTCATTTCCCGGTTTCTGAGAAAGCCTATAAAGCAGCGCTAAGGCGCTTAAAATTTGAAGAATTATTTGTGGCACAAGTGCGCCTTAATTTAGTGCGCATTTCTAGGCATCAGTCAAGTAGAGGCGTCATATTTGAAAAAGTTGGCGACTTCTTTAATACTTTTTACAACCAGTATTTGCCTTTCGAATTAACGGGTGCACAAAAAAGAGTACTCAAAGAAATTAGAACCGATACCGC
>JAGNTI010000093.1:0-1273 GCA_017987615.1 Sediminibacterium sp.
CTAAACTGCGTAATCCCGTTGCTACTTTTATACCGTCGGTGGTTCTAAATTGATTGACTTTATTTTCATCAAACATCCAAACACCTGCATTAGAATCTAAAATAGGACAGGGTTTCATACCCGGTGAACCTGGAAGTCTATTCTCTACTTGACAGGCATCGGAAGGTGCGCCAAATGGAACAAAAATATGACCCTTGCCATCAAATGCAAGCGGCTTACCATCATGCTCACGCGGTTGCCCGCTGTCAATTACAATAAACTCTGCTTTGCTAGAAGGCACCATCTCACCCTTCTTTAATTTATAGCGGTATACCAGCATTTCCGAACTGGTATAGAGGTATCCGTTATGAATGCGCATGCCTGTAGCATAAGCGCCTTCACTAGCTATGGGCCCAAAATTTTTAATGATATCGGCGCGGCCATCATTGTTTTCGTCTCTTAAAACATAGTTCATCCCACCATCAATGGGCTTATTGGCTTTCACATAAATATCTCCATTATCATTTACCGCCAAATGCCTAGCCCTGCCTGGTAAACTATCTACCACCACAGTGGCTTCAAAACCATCAGGTAAAAACAGGCCCCCATTTTTTTCGCGCAAGCAACTGGTACAAACCGTTGATAGTAAGCAAATTGCTGCTAAATAGCGTGTATGTAATGCAGATAGCGCCATACTTTTTGTTTACTTAAATATACTATTTTTCAATAAAAAATAAGGGCTTGCTTTTAAAAAAACAAAGGCCGCCCTTCGGGCGGCCTTTGTAAAACACTAAAATTTTCTCGAACCCTCTTATTTTTTAGAAGACTTTAAGGTATATCCAATAGATAAACTAATTACATTGTTTTTCCAGCTAACGGCACTAGGTGCAATATCTGTTAAGCTTACTAAACTATTAGCACTTACAAAAATGCCAGACTTTGTTTGGTATCCAACTAAAAAGTTTACGCCAAGATCTGCTCTTGTAAAATTCTTATCGCTACCAAATTCAAAATCATAATTTTCGGTAGGGTCGTCCTCCGCGTCTAATTTTCCTGACAAATTATAGCCAAGGTTTAAACCTGTTCCTGCAAACAAACCTTTTTTGCTGTGAACCACAATATTTAAAGGAATGTCAAGTGCAGTAAATTTAAATTTATCGCCATGTCCTTGGTGAGCCACATTTACACCTTTGGTTCCAAGGTTAAGACCTGTTTGAAACGAAACACTTTTATTAAATGGAACGCTCAATACAGAACCAATATGAAAACCAGACAATGTTTGTCCGTCATCGGT
>JAGNTI010000093.1:1373-5762 GCA_017987615.1 Sediminibacterium sp.
TAAATGATACCTACTTTTAATTGTTTCATAATTTTAATTTAATTCGGAGATTAATGGATCTTCCTGGCTCGTCATTAAAATACCTAAACCTATTCATGTAATCACGGTAGGTTTGATTGAGTAAATTAACAACGGTTAATCCTACACTAATTTGCTTTTTTCCAACGGCTACATCACTACTAAAATCTAAATTGAGTAGGCTGTATGCATTTGGTGGTGGAATGTAATCGGCAATACTTGCAGGAATTCTTGTTTGCTGCATGATATGCATGTAGCGTAATTCGATAGCAGCGCCTGGTAGTAGTTTATTGGCAAAAGAATACGTGATATCGCCTTCAATTCGATTGGAAGGCATTTGGATAATCCATTCTTTGGTATTTCTATTTTTTGCCCATAAAAGTGCTGTTTTAGCACCCGCCATCCATGAACGATTAAGTGTTTTATGTACACTAAAATCGATGCCTCTTAACACCGCATTGCTTTGCACAAATCTAAAAGTAGGATAGGCCCCTCTTAACGTTAAAGTAGCAGGTACCGATGGCGTTAGATTAATAAAATCAGTTATGATATTATTATAAAAACCAAGATCAAACTGCCAGCTACTATCGGTTTGATATTTTAACTGTGTAGAAAGGTTAATTGCTTTTTCACTTTTTAATTTGGGATCACCAATTTCAAAACTTGCTGTGCCATGGTGTAACCCATTTACATACAGTTCATTTACTTGAGGCGCTCTCCAAGCATAGGCGCCATTGATAAGCCATTTAAAGTGAGGTGTTATTTTATAGGTAGCGCCAAGGGTTCCAGACATATTACCAAACGTACGATCAGCGGCAGAAACGCTATCTGATTTATTTCGGTAGGTAGTTAAGTGTCTGTAGTCAAATCTGGCACCTGCGTCAAACATCCAATTGTTTACGTTGTAATTATGAATGCTATAGAGTGCAACGTTTTGCGTGCGAAAATTTGGTATAAAAAACCTGCTACCTGCCCAGATATTTTCTTGGAGCATTATTACGGTACCGATGTTACTTGTTATTTTTTTATTGGAACCGCTCTCATAATTAATGTCGGCACTGGTGGTAGAAATATCTAAATCTAACTCTGGTCTATTACTAAGTAAAGCCCTGTCATATTCTTTACGTAAGTTTTTTTGATACGTTACTAAAAGATTGAGTTTGCTATTATTAGGTAAATAAATTTGAGATTTAGACTTTACCGTGTAGTGCTGTACATTTTGTTTGGGTCTACCTATGGTATAACTAAACGCATCAATATTTTGTAAGGGTTTACTTAATTGAATAGCGTTTTGCAAATCACTTAAATTACCTACATGCGAGCCAATAAAAATGCCCAGATCCGTGTTAAAACTACTTACAAATATTTCAGTATTGTATTTCTCTTTTCTTAATCCAGCACTTGCCGAATAATTAATTTCTTGTAAACCTGTGTTGTATAACCAGTAGTTAGGCGTTCTCGCATTGCCTCCCTTTTTATAAGTAGCCTGAATACGGTAACTGAGTTCAGGATATTTAATAGGAGACGATTCGAGCATGCCACTCATTACATATTGCCTGTTATTGGAAAAATAACCTGTGTTAAATTCGGCATTTGTTTGGGCTTGTTTAGGTAGGGCCTTTGGTTCAATTAAAACCGCACCTGCAATGGCGTCATTTCCATAACGGAGTGCACCTGCGCCTTTAATGATGGTAAATTTTTCGGCAATAAAAGGGTCAATTTCGGGTGCGTGATCGCTGCCCCATTGTTGACTCTCAAGCCTTACACCATTATTAATAAGCAGCACGCGCTGGCTATGAAGTCCATGTATTACAGGTTTAAAAATGGTACTACCCGTTTGTAAAACAGTAACCCCATTTGCACGGCTTAATACTTCCCCTAAACTTTGCCCTCTAGTGGCATCCACAACCTTACTACTTAAAACCTCTTTAATGGTGTTTACATTAAGGTCTCTTTTAGCGTTTACAATCACATTTTCAAGTTCATTAATGGCATGTGGCAGCTTAAAATTTTGAATGACATTTTGCTGTACTGTTAATTTATACTTGATACTATCACAACTCATGTGGTTGACCACAATGGTATAGCTGCCCTTACACAAATTATAAAAATGGTAATGGCCTTCTATGTCTGTAATAAATTTGAGGCCTAACTCTTTTATTTCAACCACTGCTTTTTCGAGCGGCGCGTTATTAGAGGCATCCATAACAACACCTGACAGTACCAAATTACATTTTTGGGCCTTGGCTTGAAAAATTGTTAGACATGTCATTATGCACAATGACACAATACATTTAGTTACGTTCAAAATAATAAAATTGAATACCGAAAAAAAGAAAATAAAATTCTGCTATAAAATATTAGCAACGAGGTGGACCACGCGATTCTTTAGAAATATGAACCGTATAAATCTGCGTTTCTTTGTAGGTGTCGTTTTGTGCCCTTGCCTCTGTAGGTGTTGGAACTAAAACTGTAAAATGATAACTAACAAATGGAGTTGTTGCTACCTGAAAATCAAATGTGCAATGTAGTTGCGCTTTTTCAACCTGCTCGATGGGTGCTTTTATATGCACTTCGCATTTGGTTGGATCTGTGTGTTCAGCAACAAAGTCGTGAATGGTTTTTTGCGGCGTAATACTAAACGCAAAAACAACCAGCATAGCCAGGGCTAAAAGTTGTTTTATGGTTTGTGTTAGTCGCATATTACAAAGGTACTCATTTTTGGGACCTATTTTTTAAAATTCGGTCCAATTAAAGCCTATAATTATTGTCAAATTACCGTTAAAATAAGTAGTTTACCACACATTTTAGGCACAATTAACCCATATGACCAGTCCCACTAATAAATGGCTTCTTTTTTTGTCAGTGCTCATACTTATGCTTGCTTGCGACCCTCAGCAACCCACTTATTTATCATGGGCTAAAACAGGGGGTGGAAGTGAAAATTTAAAATACTCGGCCTTACACCAAATCGATACAACCAATTATGCCAAACTGGGTGTTGCATGGGTCTACCATACCGAAAATAATGATAGCACCAAATTTGGCCCAATGGAGTGCAATCCAATTATAGTAGAAGGCGTAATGTATGGTGTGTCACCTAAATTAAAATTATTTGCGGTTAACGCGGCAACCGGTAAAGAAATATGGACATTTAATCCTGCCGATTCTGCCTCCAATAAAACATGGCATAGAAGTAGTGTAAATATGAACAGGGGCGTAGCTTATTGGGAAAAAGAAAATGATAAACGAATTATTTATACTGTTGGCCCCATTGTATTTTGTGTAAATGCAACAACCGGAAAATTAGTGCCAAGTTTTGGAACCGATGGTGGAATTAGCTTGGTGAACGGTTTAGATCGAGACCCTACTAAATTATTTGTAGCGCCAACTTCTCCCGTAATGGTGTATAAAAATTTATTTTTTGTAAGTGGGTTGGTTGGCGAAGAAACGCCTGGCCACATCAGGGCATTTGATGTTTTAACAGGAAAGCAACAATGGATTTTTCATACCATACCTTATCCGCAAGACAAAGGTTATGAAACTTGGGATGATACAACGGCCTACAGGCATATGGGTTCAACCAATAGTTGGGCTGGGTTTAGCTTAGATGAAAAAAGAGGTATTTTATTTGCACCGACTGGTAATCCTACCAACGATTTTTACGGAGGAAATAGAACCGGTATGGGATTGTATGGCAATTCGTTACTCGCCATAGATGCGGCAACAGGTAAATTAAAATGGCATTTTCAAACCGTACACCATGATGTGTGGGATATGGATTTACCAGCTCCTCCAGCCCTTGTTACAGTTACGCATAAAGGAAAACAAATAGATGCCGTTGCGCAAACAACTAAAACGGGTTTTGTTTTTTTATTAGACCGTGAAACGGGTAAGCCTCTGTTTCCAGTTAAGGAAGTGTCTGTAAATACGGCAACAACGCTGGCAAATGAAAAGTTATGGCCTACGCAACCTATGCCAGTAATTCCTAAGCCTCTTGTTCGACAATCATTTGATAGTGCAGACTTAAATGATATAGTAGATGCAAGTAGTTATGCTTCCATAAAAAAAACTTTTTTAAATTATGGACCTAGTAAAATATTTACACCGCCTTCTGTAAATGGAACGATTGTGCTTCCAGGTTATGATGGTGGAGCAGAGTGGGGTGGGCCGTCATTTGATCCAGAAACACAGTTTTTATATGTCAATACCAACGAAATGGCTTGGCTTTTAAATATGGTTGAAAATAAAAAAAATGATAAAACACTTTTGACAAATTATGAGGCTGGTAAAATAATTTATACGCAAAATTGTATGAAATGTCATGGCACTGAAATGCAAGGGGGCGGCAATTATCCATCAATAGTTGGT
>JAGNTI010000094.1 GCA_017987615.1 Sediminibacterium sp.
GTAGCTACCATAGCAGTTATTGCGCTACTAGCCGCGTGGATACCTGCTAAAAAAGCAAGCCAGCAATTATTGTCATTAAAGAGTTAGCAGTCTAATGTAGCGTCGCTAATTAGTAATCACCTAGCGTTTCTGGTAATTGAGAAAGCGCGTCTGCAAGCTGTGCATCGTTTGGTGCAATGCCATGCCACTCGTGCGTTCCTTCCATAAAACTAATGCCTTTACCCATTTCTGTTTTCATTAAAATACAGATAGGTTTACCCTGACCCGTTAAAGATTTTGCTTTATCAAGGGTTGCAACAACGTCTTCCATATTGTTACCATCCATATCAATAACGGTCCAGTTAAATGCTTCAAATTTGGCACGTAAACTGTCAAGGTTCATTACTTTTTTGGTAGGGCCATCAATTTGTTGACCATTAACGTCGATGGTTGCAATTAAATTATCGCAATTGTTATGGGCAGCAAACATTACTGATTCCCAAATTTGTCCTTCTTGTAATTCGCCATCGCCATGTAAGCAATAAACAAGCTTTGAATCGTTGTTTAATTTTTTTGAAAGCGCTGCGCCAATGGCAACACTCATACCTTGTCCTAAAGAGCCACTCGCGATTCTCACACCAGGTAAATGCTCGTGTGTGGTAGGGTGACCTTGTAAACGGGTATTTAATTTTCTAAAGCTGCCAAGTTCGTTCACTTCAAAATAACCTGATCTTGCTAGCACCGAATAAAATACCGGTGAAATATGTCCGTTGGATAAGAAAAATAAGTCTTCACCCTTGCCGTCCATAGAAAAAGCTGGATTATGGTCTAGGGTATGAAAATATAGCGCCGTTAAAAAATCGGTACAGCCCAAAGAACCACCAGGATGTCCACTCTGAACACCATGCACCATTCTAACTATATCTCTTCTTACTTGAGTAGCTGTATCTTTTAGGGTTTGAATAGACGCCATAATTTGATTATTTGCTGCGAAGATAAAATTCAAATTCCAATTCTTGTATGAAAAATGACGCTTTCGGTACTATTTATTAGTTTTGCCATCAAATTAATACAACATGTCTGAAGAACTTGACCTTATAACGGTGGATACCGAAGATTCTATGAATAAGGCTATAAGCCACTTTGAGCTTGAATTAACCAAGATTAGAGCCGGAAAAGCCAGCCCTACCATGCTCGATGGTATTATGGCCGATTACTATGGCGCGCCAACCCCTATTAGCCAGGTGGCCAATATTAGCGTTTTAGACGTTCGTACCATTAGCATTCAGCCCTGGGAAAAAAACATGCTTGCGCCCATCGAAAGAGCGATTATGATGGCAAATATTGGGGTTACACCTCAAAACGATGGTGTTCAAATTAGACTCTTTATGCCACCTCTTACCGAAGAGCGCAGAAAAGAATTTGTAAAGAGAGCCGCAGGTGAAGGAGAGCAATCTAAAGTGGCTATCCGTAATATTAGACGCGACGCTATTGAGCAAATAAAAAAATTGCAAAAAGACGGCTTAAGTGAAGACGCAGCAAAAGATGCTGAAAAAGTGGTTCAAGAAATTACCGACAAATTTATTGCCCTCGTAGAAAAACATTTAGCTGCTAAAGAAAAAGAAATGATGGCGATATAAATTGCGCTTATTTCTTTTGCTTGTTTACAATATAAACGCCGCATAAAATTATACCGAGCCCAACAAGTCTTAACGGATGGATGGGCTCGTTGTAATATAGGCCTATCGCAAGTGACACAAATGGAATGGCATAGGTTACAGTAGAAGCAAAAATAATGCCCGCTCTTTTAACAAGTACATAAAACAAAATAGAGGCAATGGAAGTATTGATCACGCCCAGTGTACCGCCTGCTATACTTGCTTCTATAAGCGCTTGGTTAGAAAAATCATAATTAAAATATCCAGTGCTAAAAAGGATAATACCAGCTGGAATCATGGTAAAACAAAAGGCAACAGATGCAATATTGATAGCACTTACTTTTTGCATTTGGCTACCAACCATATTTACGTTGAGGCCATAAAAAATAGTAGCGAGCACTACAAAAAAGCTATACGAGAAATTTTCAAAATGAAGCGTTTTGCCAGCAGCTACCGAAAGAATTAAACCTGCAAAGCCAAGTAATATGCCAATAATTTTTTGCTTGCTAGATTTTAAATTAAAAAATGCAATACCTACAATGATGGTAAATAGTGGCGTGAGTGCGTTTAAAATACCCGCAAGTGCGCTATCAATTTTTGTTTCTGCAATACAAAATAAATAGGCCGGAATAAAACTCCCCATCACACCAGAAAGCACAACTACAAAAAGTTTGTTTTTGGGAATTTGCTTGAGTGCCGAATAACAAAATGGCAATAGAGCCAGTCCCGAAAAAATCATGCGCAGAGAAGCTACCTGGTAGGGGCTTAGTGTAAAAGTTCCGCCTTCTTTCATGCCTACTTTCATAAGCATAAAGGAACTCCCCCAAATGATCGACAAAACAATAAATAGCAACCAATTAATCAGCTTTTCCCTCACGGCATTGAATTTTGGCGAAGTTCCCTATTTAGAATCTAAAAACAGGCCCTTTTCTAACAAAATATAGCCCAAAAAGGCACTAAAGTGGATAAATTTTGACCTCAATCTGCGCATTTGAGGCCCGAAGGGGTTTTCTTTGTAGCAAAAGTGTGAAGCTGTGAATGTTCCCAATTATCAAATTAAGTTAGATCAGTTTGAAGGTCCTTTTGACCTATTGTTGTTTTTTATAGAAAGAGACGAGCTGGATATTTACAATATCCCCATTACAAGAATTATTAAAGACTTCTTGGAGTTTATTCATCAAGGAGAGAAATTAAATATCGAACTCTCTAGTGAGTTTATTTTATTTGTTTCTACCCTTATGCGCATTAAGGCTAGATTACTCCTGCCTCGTAAAGAAATAGATGCTGCTGGTAATGAAATTGATCCACGCCAAGAACTGATCGATAAAATATTAGAATACAAGCGCTTCAAAGAAGCTTCTGCTCAAATGGCTGATATGGAAGCCGTGCGTATGCTGATGGTGAAGCGTGGCAATCTTCAAAAGGAACTTATTTCAATTGGAGAAGACGCATCTGAAGGAACTGAAATTCAGAACATCACCATGTTCAAGCTAATGAAAGCTTTTGAAAAAGTGATGCAGCGTGTGCATGACCGTCAAAACAAACCTGTGCATACCGTGGTGCGTTACAACTACACCATGGAAGGCAGTAGAGATTACATGTTGGATTTTGTACGTGGTGAAAAAACGGTTGCTTTTGAAAAAGTATTTGAAATTTGTAACGACCGCGTTCACGCCTTATTCCTGTTTTTATCAACCCTCGAATTAACGCAGCAGAAATACATGAAACTCCTTGTGGGAGAGGGCATGAACAACTTTATTATCGAGTGGAATGACAACCGCGAAGCGGAACTAAAAGAAGAAGGTCTTACAGATGAAGACCTTCCAAGTAGTTTTACCGATAATGACGTTCCATTAGAAATGGAATAATTGTTTATACAGTTTGTAACACTTCTTTAGTAACGATTTGTTTTACAGCGGCTTCAATGCCTGCAGCATCATACGCACATTCGCTATGTAATTCTTTGAGTGTGCCATGCTCTACAAGTCTATCCGGAATACCTAATATGGTAACTTCCGCTTTGTAGCCGTTGGCGTTCATGAATTCTAGTATTGCAGAACCAAAACCACCTACAACCGTTCCGTCTTCGACAGTAACAATTTTTGTGTAGTTGCTAAATACTTCGTGAAGTAAAGCTTCGTCAAGTGGCTTAACAAATCTGATATCGTAATGCGCTGGATCAATACCTTCCGAGCGTAAATTTCTAATCGCTGTTGTTGCAAAATTTCCTGGATGACCAAAACTTAAAATGGCAACATCTTTACCATCTTTAATTTTGCGACCCTTACCAATTTCAATTGGCGCTAATGGTGTTTGCCACTGCGGCATAACACCTTCACCTCTTGGATACCTGATTACAAATGGAAGGCCAGTACTATCAAGTTGAGCGGTATACATAAGATTGCGTAGTTCCTCCTCATTCATAGGGGCACTCACAATTAAATTAGGGATACAACGCAAATAGGAGATATCGTAACAGCCATGATGCGTAGGGCCATCTTCACCTACAAGTCCGGCTCTATCTAAACAGAGTACCACCGGTAATTTTTGTATCGCAACATCATGCACGACCTGATCAAAAGCACGCTGCATGAATGAAGAATAAATATTACAGAACACGCGCATACCCTGTGTGGCAAGGCCAGCACTGAGTGTAACAGCATGCTGCTCACAAATGCCTACGTCAAACGCACGGTCCGGCATGGCATCCATCATAAATTTTAATGAAGAGCCACTTGGCATTGCAGGCGTCACACCCATAATAAGTGGGTTTGCTTTTGCAAGTTCTAGTAGGGTATGACCAAATACGTCTTGGTATTTTGGTGCTTGAGGTGTGTCAATTTTTTTCTTGATAATCTCGCCGGTTAATTTATCAAATAGTCCGGGTGCATGCCATTTTGTTTGGTCCTTTTCTGCAAGTTCGTAGCCCTTACCTTTTGTGGTAATTACGTGTAACAATTTAGGACCAGGAATATCTCTTAAATCTTTGAGGGTATCTACTAAGTTGGTAATATTATGACCATCGATAGGACCAAAATAACGGAGTTGTAAAGCCTCAAAAAGGTTGCTGCTCTTACTTACCATGCCTTTTACGCTGGCTTCTAGTTTTGAAGCGAGTGATCTACTCGTTGATTTTCCAACAGGCATTTTACCAAGCAGGTTCCAAATCTCATCTCTTACTTTATTGTACGTTGGAGAGGTTGCAATATCTGTTAAGTATTCTTTTAAAGCACCCACATTTGGGTCGATGCTCATACAGTTGTCATTTAAAATAATAAGCACGTCACTATCCGCAACGCCCGCATGGTTCATTGCTTCAAAAGCCATACCAGCTGTCATAGAACCATCACCAATAACGGCAATTGATTTTCTGTTTTCACCCTTGTATTTTGCAGCCATGGCCATGCCTAATGCGGCAGAAATTGAAGTAGAAGAGTGACCTACGCCAAAAGTATCGTACTCACTTTCCGATCTTTTAGGAAATCCACTAAGCCCTTTATATTTTCTATTGGTAACAAACTGATCTCTGCGTCCGGTTAATATTTTATGACCATACGCCTGATGGCCTACGTCCCAAACCAGCTGATCGTAAGGGGTGTTATAAATGTAATGAAGGGCTACGCTTAATTCAACCACACCAAGGCTGGCAGCAAAGTGCCCACCGTGCACACTCACAATATCAATGATGTATTGGCGTAATTCATTGCAAACTTGATGCAATTGATCTTTGGGGATCTTTTTGAGGTCATCGGGGTTATTGATGTTCCCTAGGAGCGCTCCTGGCCTTATTTCCATGCAAAAAGTTAGTTTAGGTTGTAAAAATAGGTATTTAGTGTGAAGCAAAACACCTTTCTTACAATAGAAACATCACACAAAAACAAAGGTTCACCCCTTCTTCACTTTATTTTATGCCAACCAAGGTTGGTTTTTGCCTTTCTTCCCTAATTTACCCCTTTTGGGGTGCTTAATTTTTATATTTGTAACTATGTCTAGAAGAAATAACCGTGTTTATTGGTGGTGTCAGG
>JAGNTI010000095.1 GCA_017987615.1 Sediminibacterium sp.
GTGCACAATTATACCTTCAAAAATTTTACAGCAGCTTTGGCTTTATCAAAGATTCAGACATGTATTTAGAAGACGATATCGAACATATCGAAATGATCTTACCGTAATTCTTCTTTTACAAAACGGGCTGTATGACTTTCTTTACAGTTCACCATTTGCTCTGGTGTGCCTTCAAATAAAATAGTTCCGCCACCATCTCCACCCTCTGGGCCTAAGTCAATAATATGATCGGCTACTTTTATTACATCTAAATTGTGTTCAATCACTAGAACCGAATTACCTCTGTCCACAAGTTTATTAAGCACATCAATGAGATGTTGAATATCTTGAAAATGAAGACCTGTAGTAGGTTCATCTAAAATGTAAAACGTTTTACCCGTATCTTTTTTACCCAGCTCGGTAGACAGTTTAACACGCTGTGCTTCACCCCCACTAAGCGTTACCGCCGATTGTCCAAGTGTGATGTAACCAAGCCCCACATCTTGTAATACTTTTATTTTTCGGAAAATAAAGGGCACAGGCTGAAAAAATTCGCAAGCTTCATCTACCGTCATATCTAATACATCACTAATAGATTTGCCTTTATACCTAATCTCTAATGTTTCACGGTTATAACGTTTACCATTACATTTTTCACAATGCACATACACGTCTGGTAAAAAATTCATTTCAATAACGCGCATACCACCACCCTCACAAATTTCACAACGTCCACCTTTCACATTAAATGAAAAACGACCTGCGGTATAACCTCTTATTTTTGATTCTGCAACAGCTGCAAATAAGGTTCTGATTTCGGTAAAGAATCCACAATAGGTAGCCGGATTACTCCTTGGCGTCCTGCCAATGGGTGATTGATCTATTTCAATCACTTTATCGATATGCTCAAGCCCTTTAATCGATTTAAACGGCATGGGTTGCTGCTTACTATCATAACAATGTTTAGATAATAGCGGATAAAGCGTTTCGTTAATAAGCGTAGACTTCCCACTTCCACTCACGCCGCTTACCACAATTAACTTGCCTAGCGGAAAGGTCACCGAAACCTTTTTTAAATTATTACCTGTAGCTTCCTTTAAAACAATATTATTTCCGTTGCCCGTTCGGCGCTCTGTAGGTACAGCAATTTTTTTCTTGCCATTTAAATATTGAGCGGTATCAGAATTAGAAAGAAGCACCTCCTGTGGTGTACCCGCTGCCACTATTTGACCCCCATGCTTACCCGCACGTGGCCCTATGTCTACTAAATAATCAGCTGCTAGCATAATGTCTTTATCGTGCTCCACCACTAAAATACTATTGCCAATATCACGGAGGTTTTGTAGCGCTTTTATAAGCTGCATATTATCACGCTGATGTAATCCAATAGAAGGCTCATCTAAAATATAAGTAATGCCTTGTAATTGGGATCCAATTTGCGTTGCCAACCTAATACGTTGAGACTCTCCCCCACTCAGCGTTTTAGAAGGCCTACTAAGAGACAAATACGTAAGTCCTACATCGAGTAAAAAACCTACACGCTCTCTAATTTCTTTTAAAATATCTTTTGCAATGGCATTGTCTTTTTTAGAAAGATGATTTTCGATTCCTTCAAACCAATTAAGTAATTTGTCTAAATTTAAATCACTAATCTCTGCAATATTTTTACCAGCTACCTTAAACCACAAGCTTTCTTTTTTTAACCTGGCGCCTTCACAACTTGGACAGTGCTTTAGCTCCATAAATTGTTCTACCCATTCACGGAGCGCCTCTGTTATTCCTGTTCCGGTAAACCAACGTTTTAGCATAGGCACAACGCCCTCAAAAACTCCTTCATAAGCACTAACAACCGTGGTTTCATCCATATCAAATGTAGACTCGGAAGGGCCATCTGGCGTGCCGTATAATAATAGATTAATAGACTGTTCAGATAAACTGCTGATAGGTTTATCAATACTTATCTTATGTTTTTTAGCAAGCACTTCTACTTGCTTAAATAAATAGGCTTCACGCTGCACACCCAGTGGGGCAATACCGCCTTCCTTTATACTTAAACTCCTATCCGGAATAATTTGTTCCAACGATATTGAAAATACATTACCCAACCCTTTACAAGTAGAACATGCGCCATAGGGTGAATTAAAAGAGAAGGCATTGGGCGAAGGCGCTTCATAACTAAGACCCGTTTCTTCACACATGAGTTGTTTTGCATACTGCACTACTTTATTTGATTCATGCACCATCAAAAACAAAAGCTCTTTTCCTAGTTTCAATGTTTGCTGTACACTTTGCGAAAGCCTTACTTTACTATCAGGCGTAACTTGCAAACGGTCTACCACAAGTTCTATATCATGAATTTTGTAACGGTCTACTTGTAATTTGGGTGTTAGATCTACAATGTCTCCATCAATTCGAACTTTTAAAAACCCTTTTTTTCTTACCTCCTCAAAAAGTTCTCTATAATGCCCCTTTCTTCCTCTAACAAGTGGCGCTAATAATACAATTTTTTTATTGGCATATTTTTCAGTGATGGAAGCAACAATTTCTTCTTCGGTAAACTTCACCATTTTTTTTCCCGTGTTATAGCTATAGGCTTCTCCAATGCGGGCATATAATAATCTCAAAAAATCGTAGACCTCTGTTACAGTTCCAACTGTTGATCTTGGATTTTTATTGGTGGTTTTTTGTTCAATAGAAATAACTGGCGAAAGACCTGTGATTTTATCTACGTCGGGCCTTTCCATATCTCCCATAAATTGTCTGGCATAGGCACCAAAACTTTCCATGTACCTGCGCTGCCCTTCGTTATAAATCGTATCAAAGGCTAGGGATGATTTTCCGCTTCCACTTACCCCCGTAAATACCACTAATTTATTTTTAGGAACAGTGATATCAATATTTTTCAGATTGTGCTCTCTTGCGCCAAAAACTTCGATGCTTTCGGTATGAATACTAGAACTTGTTGCGTTAGCGGATTTCTTTGCCATAGTAGAATGTAAATATAATAACAACGAAGGGCTTGAATGGTTGAAAACATACAAATGTTAGTAGATATTAGACAAAGTTTTTTTGGGCGCTGCAATTTTCTGCCTTAATTTTACAATAGTTCTTAAAAAATCTTATCCAGAAAGGCAGAGGGAATGGCCCATTGATGCCTTGGCAACCCATATCATTCGCAGTGATATGAAGGTGCCAAATCCGTCCATCACATACAATGTGCATGGAAAGATAAGTCAGCGACGTTTGATTTTTTGCCTTTGGCTATTAATATTTCAAGCTCACCTGACTACATCTGGTGAGCTTTTTTATTTTTAGTACCTAAGAAAAAATGAAAAAATGGATCATCAAAAAGTTTTAAAAATTGGATTGTTTGGGTTTGGCGTAGTAGGTGAAGGCCTTTATAAAGTATTACAACAGACACCATCGCTTAAGGCAAATATTGTTAAGGTTTGTATCAAAAACGTCGACAAAAAAAGAAATGCTCCAGCGGAGCTGTTTACCACCCAAAAAAACGATCTATTACTTGATCCCAATATCAATGTAATTGTAGAAGTAATTGATGATTCGGTAGCGGCATTTGATATTGTTTCAACAGCGCTTTTACAAGGTAAAGCGGTTGTTAGTGCAAGTAAAAAAATGATTGCAGATAACCTCCCTGCTATTTTGGAACTGCAACAAAAAACAGGACTTCCTTTTTTATATGAAGCAGCTGCTTGTGCCTCTATCCCTGTCATCAGAAACCTAGAAGAATATTATGACAACGACCTTTTACACTCTATTAAAGCCATTGTAAACGGATCAACTAATTTTATATTAACTAAAATGTTTGAAGACAAATTAAGTTTTCAAGCAGCACTGATACTAGCTCAACAATTAGGTTTTGCAGAAAGCAATCCAAAATTAGACGTAGAAGGTTATGACGCACTTAATAAATGGACCGTTTTACTAGCGCATGCATATGGTATTGTTGAAAAACCAGAAAATATATTATTTAGCGGCATTCAAAATATTCAATTAAGTGACGCTGCTGTGGCGCAAGAAAAAAAGCTTGATATCAAACTCATTGCTCAAGCTAAAAAATTATCGAATGGAAAAGTAGCCGCATTTGTACTGCCACAACTTATAAGTCAAGCAGAGCCACTTTCATTTGTGAAAAACGAATACAATGGTGTGGTGATTGAAAGCGGATTTGCAGACAAACAATTCTTTTATGGTAAGGGCGCTGGAAGTTTCCCTACTGCTTCTGCTGTGTTAAGTGATATTTCGGCACTTCGATACAATTACTGTTACGAGTATAAGAAATTATACCAGCAGGCTCCGCACGAATTAACTTCCGACTATTTCTTAAAAGTATACGTAAGCTTTGATGACATCAAAAATGTACCCAAAGACAAATTTGAGTGGATTGAAGAATGGCATGCCCAAGAAGACCGCAAATACCTCATTGGGGTACTGCACGTTAAAGAACTGATCCAAAGCAACTGGTGGAAGGAGAACAACAACTCCCTTATTTTAACCCCTGACCCCATTATTGACAACCTTGACATTGTTCACCTCAAGAAAAAAAGCCTAGAATTAGCCGGTGTTCTATAGTAAATAGGTGCAACTATAGTAGCTTTGCTTGTAAATCAACAAGATGCAATTGCAACTAAATAGAAATGCAACCCTAGGTATAGGATTATCATTAATTACGGGAACTAGCTTTATCCTACTATCTTTTCTGATGGGTAAGGAAAATGCTTTTTTGCTCCTAAACATAGACCTTGGGCCAATTGCTGATTTCTTATTTTATATATGGGCCAATGCTGGCGATGGATTTATTTGGATTCCTGCTTTTGCTTTAACGCTCATGTACAAAAAAAAGTTTGTTCCATTTTTGATGGCTACCATTGTGCTGTCAACTATTATAACACAAAGTTCAAAACAAGTGTTTTTTAAATCAGAAAATAGACCTACCGCCGTTATTACAAATGCGTCACTAATACATAAAGTACCTGGTATCGAAATTCATACAACAAACAGTTTTCCATCAGGACATACTGCAACTGCATTTTCACTGTTTTTATTTTGCTGCTTTATTAGTGCTAAAAAATGGATTGTACCTGTTGGATTTGCATATGCCCTGATTGGCGGGTATGCAAGAGTCTATGTAGCACAGCATTTTCCAATAGACGTAGGCGCTGGCATACTAGTAGCCTATTGCAGTATATTACTATCATGGGTCATTCACATCAATTATTTCAATAAGTAGTTATGAAAATATTTAAAAATAGTAGCGCTGTTTGCTTTTTGTTCATACTTTGTTTTAGCACCGCTGCGTTAGCACAGGACACTACACAACAAATTACACCAGGTAGGTTTAATAGTGCTTCAGCTCAAAAAAAGCCCTACGTCATACTCATTTCAATTGATGGGCTTCGATCTGATTTTGTAGAAAAATTTAATGCAAAATCTTTACAAGCATATGGTAAATCAGGTGTAGTTGCGGATTATATGACATCCTCCTTTCCTTCTTTAACCTTCCCCAACCATTATAGCATTGTAACTGGCCTTTACCCTGCACACCACGGTCTTGTAGACAATACTTTTTTTGATGAAAAAGCAAATG
>JAGNTI010000096.1 GCA_017987615.1 Sediminibacterium sp.
CGCCACCACTGCATACGATCATCTTTTGAAAGTGCTTGAGCAAAACTTGATAGCGCAAAGCAAACCCCAATAATAAGGGCAATACATTTTTTCATAGTAAATATTTGTAGCTTAAATATAGCACTAACAAAAGAGCATGCAGCCTCAAAAGATGCTATTTTATTAACAATCTAAAGGTCAAATTTACCCGAAGGTCTTTTACCTTTTTAGAGGGTGGCAGTGCATGGTACCAGTGCTGCTGGATTGGGCCGCGCATATCTAAAACAGAGCCTGACTCTAATAGGGCCTCTATTTTTTGGGCAGTTACTGCGTGTTTAAAAGCAAATTTTCGGGGAGCGCCAAAACTTACGGAGGCGATAGAACTTTCAGGCACTATTTCTTTTTCATTATCGCGGTGCCAAGACATGCCCTCATCACCAGCATGGTATAAGTTTAAAAGGCAAGCATTGTAGGTGGCACCCGTTTGCTTTTCTACTTTTTCTTTAATAGATAATAAAAACGGAGTCCATGGTAAAGGATCTTTTGTTTTACCCGCATAAGTATAACTGATACCCTCACCAGCATACCAAGCCACTTTTCGTTTGGTGGTAATTTGTTTTCCAAACATAATTACCTGATCATGCTGCCACTCAATATTTTGTAATAGTTCTTGTAATAAGTTTTGAGCCTCAGTTCCATCAAATACCAATGGATAATAAATAGCCTCGCCATCGGTATTAATAATTATTTGAGGATCTGCAAACATTGTAACTTACTTTTGGGTATGGAAAAGATGTTGCTACTTTTTGATAGCGGATGTAAATTATGCAATAGTAGCATCAAATTTGTTACCAAAGGTGACAAGAAGCAGCAAATAAAACAAATTCCACTATCCAGTATAGAGGGCGCAGCTATAGTTGCTACGTATCCTTCATTACAAGACATCAATTCGATAATTTTTATTGCAAACAACAAGTTGTTTATAGAATCAGATGCCATT
Organism: Sediminibacterium sp.; assembly: GCA_017987615.1. GTDB lineage: Bacteria > Bacteroidota > Bacteroidia > Chitinophagales > Chitinophagaceae > Sediminibacterium. Next base: position 980 of record JAGNTI010000096.1, read on the forward strand.
ATTGAAATAGCTAAACAACTATCCTTTCCTTATAGGCTTTTAGCTGCTGGCAGGCTTGTACCCAAAAAATGGAGAGACAATATTTACCGCTGGATTGCTAAAAACAGATACCAATGGTTTGGAAGGATCTAACTACTAGTACTATTTGTTATACCCACTATAAAACTGGTGCATTGTATTAAATGAACCATGCGGTTTTAAATCATTTAATAATTGATGCAATCTATCCACGAGCTGCCTCCCTGCATACTTTGTAGTATACGCCGGAAGGCCATAGCCTGTTACATCTACAAATTCCCAAGGGTGAAAATACAAACTCAAATAACCATCTTTTTGTAATGCCTGCTTGCATAAATGCAAATAATAACTGTAGGGGAAATTTTTAAAACTTAACCAAAAAAGCGGAAGCCTTAGATTCGCTGACACCGATGCAGGAATTCGAAACATTCCCTCTTCAACAAAACAAGTTCTGGGTTTATGTAAATGATTGTACCTGCCAGGTAGCCATGTAGGATTCATAGATGCATCATAACTGTAACCTGCATTTTTTATTGCCTCCATAGGCACTTGTTTCATACGTGGCATTCGAAGCCCTGTTACTGGCTTACCCGTAATTTGCTCGAGCCTTACTCTTGAACTTTGCAAATGCTCAAGTTCAAAAAAACTATGATAATAGGTATGAGAGGCTATTTCATGCTTTTCCGATAAAGCCTTTATTGTAGAAGAAAAATGATCCGCAAAATTGGCTGTCGCAAAAAGTGTAGTAGAAAAACCTGATTGGTTTAATAGTGGAGTTATCGCTTTAAGACCGCCGAATCCAATTTCTAATTGTTTTTCCGATGGTATCGTAAAGCCATACTCGAGCGGCATATCAAATTCTTCAACATCAAAACTAATTAAAATTTGAGGTGTCATAGTTTGGCTGCTTTCACTAAATATTGAGGGCGGTTTTTACTTTGTTCGAAAAGCTTACCCAAATATATACCAACAATACCAAGCATCATCAGTATAATACCCCCAAAAAATGCAAGGGTTGCAACAATAGAAGCCCAACCATGTACTTCTGTACCACTATAAAACGCATAAATAATATAGGGAATGTAAAGCACCGATAATATTGCAAAAGTAAAACCCATGTATGCCGCAAAGTAAAGCGGCTTATTACTAAATGTTGCAATACCCGTAATGGCAAACTTCAACATTTTTTTAGTAGAGTATTTTGTAACGCCAGTATGTCTTGCCTGAGGTTCGTATTCGATTTTTGTTTGTTTAAAACCAATCCATTTAACGAGCCCTCTATAAAATATTTCTTGATCAGGCATTAACAGTAATGCATCAAGGGTTTTTCTATTCATGAGTCTAAAATCTGCAGAGCCTGGTTCAATTTCCATTTCAGATAAATAATTCATTAATTTATAAAATAAATTAGCCGTATGTTTTTTGGCAAATGAAATATGCTCATTGTCTTTTCTAACGGTATACACAACGTCATACCCCTCTTCGTGCGCTTTTAACAATGCAGGAATTAATGCTGGCGGATGTTGCATATCAGCATCCATCATAATGACTATATCTGCAGAAGAAGCATCCAATCCTGCTTTTAATGCATTTTGATGTCCAAAATTTCGGGACAAAGAAATATAAAATACATTGTCATAAAGAGCCGATAATACATGAATAGCCTCTAGCGTTCCATCGGTACTACCATCGTCAACAAACAAAACCTTGAAATCATAGCTTGTTTCAGCAATTGAATTATGTATTGCACTATAAATTACAGGAATGTTATGCTCTTCATTGTGCGCAGGAATTACTATTTCAACTAACTTATTCATGCCAATTTGTTTTTAAACTGACTAAACAAGAGTGTGTACACAACAGCAAGCCAAGCTACAAAACATGGCAGCGCCTTTAGTGAATAACGTAGTATATACTGCTCTCTAATAAATCTTGGAAACAAATCGGTAGGCGAAAAAATGGTAAGCAGTAGCATTAGCACCAATAAAACTTTATACGGAAACGTATCTTTATAAGACTGCTGTACATGCCATATTAAATAGCCTATAACAGCAATTACAAATGTTGGCGACTCTGCAGAAGAACTAAATATCACAAGTCCGATGAGTAATAATGCCAAATAATTAAGCCTATATAATGGATTACTCCATAAGCTAAATCGCAGAAGTGGCAATAACATAAGTATCCCCGCAGGAACCGTTACAAACATATTGGGCATTTCGTACACACCAAAAATTCTACGAATCATACCCATTACAGATATGTCTTGCATGCCAGCAAACATGCTAGACTCAATATTTTGTCCATTTTTTTCAATTAATACTTCATACCAATCGATGTAGGAATCCATAATAAATTGAGGAGAAGATATAAGCATGGGCAAGCAAACAAGAACAGCTAACCAAACAATTCCAGTATAAATAAATTTTTTCTTGTGTGGCGTAAATAAGAAAAACAATAACCCAACAACACTATAAATCTTGATCAGTGTTCCTACAACAATAAAAAAAGTTCCAAGCCAAATATTTTCTTTTTCGATGGCAGTAAAACTTAATAGTATCATGCCACATAGCATGGGATTGAACTGAACAGAATGTACTGATGTAATGAGTTCAAAAACACCAATCAATAAAATAAATTGAATGCTTTTTTCAGATAAAGGCATTTGCTTGATTGCGTAAAACAAAAAGCCTACATTTAAAAGACACCATAAGAAACAACCAACATAAACAGGAAGTAATGCAAATGGTGCAATAAGCATACTAAATAGTGGACCGTAATGATTAACGTCACTATATTCTAAAGGATAAGAGAGATACAAATGCTTTTGCTCGAGGGTATGCCAGAAGACCTGCTTATATATCAGAAAATTATTAATATCACCAAGCCCTCTGCTTATTTCGGCAATACATGCCAGCATTGGGAATAAATACCAAATAACATTAATTAGTAATGTTCTGTTAGTACCTGAGATTATATTTTTTACCGATAGACCCATGCCTATCGGTAAAATAGGTAAAAATTTCGGTCATAGTCAATAAAAAACCGGTAAAAGTATATTTTTAATCAAATATGTTAAACAAAGTATATGTTTATTAAGTATTACTTAATTGAACAGTTTGGTGCATCTCCGGAATAATCACTTCCTTAAAACCTTTACGCTCTAACCTTTTAGCAAAATCCTGCTGCACTTCATAGTCGCCATGCACTATAAATAGCTGCGACACAAGTTCTGGGTTTTGACAACTTAAATACTGACACAAATCTTCATAATCGCCATGTGCAGACATACTGCGCATCTGACCAATTTCGGCTGCAACCTTATAATATTCGCCATAAATTTTTACTTCCTCAACACCACTAGATAATCTTCCGCCCAATGACCTAGGTTCACAATAACCAACAATTAAAATGGTGTTATCTCTACTTCCAATATTATTCATGATATGGTGCTTTACCCTACCGGCATCGGCCATACCACTCGCCGAAATAATTACACATGGCTGTTCAAGTGTATTGAGTCTCTTACTTTCCTCTACCGAACTTATAAAAGTAAGCCCATCAAAATCAAATGGATCATTGTCATGCTCCATTATTTTTCGGATGGTTTTATTAAAGTATTGCGGATAACGTTTTAATAATTCGGTAGCTTCTTTACTTAATGGACTGTCCACAAAAATTGGAATACGAGGCAACCTCTTTTCGATACTTAACTGATTAAGCGCGTACAATAACTCTTGAGTACGGCCCACACTAAATGCTGGAATAATTAATTTTCCTTTTTTATGGATACAGGTTTTTTCGATCCAAGACAAAAGACTGTCCGGAGTGCCGTGCACTTCGTCGTGTAGTTTATTGCCATACGTGCTTTCGATTATAATATAATTGGCTTGCGGAAAAACAGCAGGCGCTCTTAAAATAGCATCGTTGTAACGTCCAATATCTCCACTAAAACTAAGCTGCTTGGTTTCGCCGTTTTCAGTAATTTTTAAATGCACTGATGCACTACCTATAATATGACCGGCATCGGTAAATAAAAGTTCGACTCCAGGCGCAATGCTTGTCCACTTGTCATAAGCAGCTACTTCAAATAAAGTGAGCGCTTCGGCGGCGTCCTCTAAATCATATAAAGCCTCAAACGGAGGTAATCCTTGCTTGGCCCTTCGTTTATTAATAAATTTTGTATCGTCTCTTTGTATAACAGCAGAGTCTTCAAGTAAAACAGCTGCTAAATCTTTGGTAGCTGGCGTTGCAAATATCTTTCCTCTAAAACCATCTTTATATAGCTTAGGTATGAGACCCGAATGATCAATATGCGCATGCGATAAAACCAAAATATCTACGCTAGCTGCTTCAAACCCAAGGGTACTATTCATTGCTTGCGTTTCTCTACCCATTCCCTGAAACATCCCAGAGTCAAGTAAGATTTTAAAACCACTTTTGAGAGTAATTAAATGTTTTGAACCTGTAACTGTTTGCGCTGCTCCGTGGAAGGAAATTTTCATGTAAACTAATTTGATTTGAGACTTTTG
>JAGNTI010000097.1 GCA_017987615.1 Sediminibacterium sp.
CGATTGTATTTCTGCCAATCGTAAATGGTGTCAATCCACCAATCACTTAAAAAATGCCTTGTGTGAAATTCATTCGTAGGCAATACACCTACCTCATAAAAGTTCTCCGAATTTAATAAAGGGAATGTAATTAATGACATTTTCTAGTTTTCTTTTGCAAATATACACTATTGTTTAAAATATCAAATCTAAGATATTTGTACTTGGGGTCAATACACCTTGCATATCAAAGCTGTTTTGATTTGATGGTTTTTGCCTAGCCTCATTTAGGAAAAAGTGTATTTCTACACCCTTGTATGTTCCCTTAAATTTACCATAAGGATTTGCTGTAAGAAGAGCATCCAAATTCATTGGGTAGATAGCCTTACATTTTATTTCAAATGGCAACCACACTAAACTTGTTCCATCAGGACTAAATCCTTCGTTTTCTGCCAATAAAGTAGTGTAAGAGGAAGTATTTATATCATAATACACAGTCTTCATACCACTATACCTTTCTGACTTTTGGAAGGTTATTTCAGTTGTAGATGGGTAAGCGTTACTATTAATTATCTCTTTTAGCCTTAAATACATATTCTTTGGGCTAAACTCTACGTTGTATGGCTTCTCTAGTGTACCTAAGGCAGCAAATATACTCCCATAAACATATGGTGCATAATTTAGCTTGTATTTGCCCCCAACGGCAGTATCAACAACTCCTAACTTATATAAATCTTCATTTACTTTGTTCGCTGTGGTATCTTTTCCAGATTCAGAAGCCCTTAATCTTTCAATATTATAAATAGAAGCTACAATAGGGCTTGCATACTCTTTTGTTGAGTTTAAATCAGTAATGTTTGGAGATTTGAATGTGCTTTTTGTATTATAGTCAAAAGAGCCATTTAAAACATCATTATCATTATCAAACTTATGCCCAAATATTAAGAGTGTAGCAACATCATTTGTAGGGGTAATTTCAACATCTGTCAATTCACCTAAATCGGCAATCAACGTAGTGTCGTCATAAAAAGTAGATATTGGCTCAATTTGTAATTGATTGCTAGTTACTCCTACACCAAGGGCATAGTTTGATTGCACATCATCAATAATGTCCTTCATTGTTACCTTAAAAACACTATCAGTAATGCCCTTTAAAGCATTGCCATTTGTGATAATTGTTCTGTAAGGATATGTTCCATTCATCCAAGATGAAGGACTTGAAAGGAATGATGAAGAAAATGGAGTAGAACCATACTTGCCATCAGCAAATTTCTCAACTGTCTTTTCAGCTAACTTGTGAAGTCTAAAACCTTGAACATCTGATTTTTTATTTTGGAAACTAAAATCAAGCGAAATTCTGCTATCAACAGAATTTGTTGTTCCTACATACCAAGACCAATTAATATCATAAAAAGAAGTTGCTGTCAATACAGAAAATACCAAATAGGCACACTCACCATCATATACATCACCTATTGAAACTCCACTTATGTCTATTGTTTCAGTATTTAAAGGGGATGATACTGGCGGTATGCCTGAAGGTACAGAAACGGTTGTTGAAGAGCCAGTAAAAATTCTTTGCCTTAATCTAAACGGCTGCAATGGCTGCCCTACAATTAAATCACATATCAAATATGCACTAAAAGAAAAAGGGCTTGAAACTACTATCCTTGAAACGAATTGCCATTGAATAGAACATTTTACATTACAATTAACTCCAACTAATGTTTGATATGCAGATAAAATTTCATTTTCATATTGGTCGCTTTGGTCGCCATCAATATTTGTAAAAAACTTATTAGTACTATGCGTACCCATTCTTAGGGTATCAGCTTTCGTTTCGGATGCTACTGGTCGCATCCCTTCTGATTGTATTGGAACTGTTAATAATGTAATATAGTCGCCATTTGCAATGCCACTTCCTGGAGATGTTTCACTTAAAAAATCCGCTTCAATAAAAGTTTGTGCAAGACGATAATCATATTTACCCAATACTTCTGTTCCTTCGTGGTCTACGGTTATAACATCACTTCCAGTTAAAGGTATCTCATAAGGAGTATCAAGGTTAGCCATAAAATCACTAGCCATACCCGTATCAAACAACTCTACGCTTACGCCATCAATATCTGTCCTTGGAATACTTAGCTTTATGTCATTATCGCTAAATGTTTCATAAAGCCAATCACTATCTTTCCTAATCTCAACAAGTAGCTTTGCTTTTACATCATAGCCATAAGTGAATATCAAGTATTTTAAAATCTTGCCACCATCACCCCAAAACTCATATTCATTTGATAGCTTGTTAATGATGCCGTGCATACTTTTACTTCTGCTCCAAGCCTTCTCAATGTCATCCCAATTGTTAGGAGAAAACTCTAATTCGCTACCATCTTTAGTAGTTGTTGAGGTTACAACACCACTAGAGATTGTATAGTAATTAGGAACGCCCCCTATTACTTGATAAATGTAAAACTTAAACTTATGTGGTGTTGCCATTATACCCTTGCTCTTTTAAGGCTTAAATTGTAATTGCTATTGTCAATGATTATGTTTGATGGGCTGTTTTTAATAGCCTTAATCGTTCTGTCGGTGTGGTAAGAGTAGGCTTTGATTAATTCATCGTAATTAGCCTTCTCTTTGCTTGTTTTGATGTGTTTACCTAACTCGCCACTCATCAATTCTTTATTGCTCAAGATGGTATCTCCTCGCTTAGTATGGATAAGTGTTGGCTTGGTTAATAGTTGTAAAGAACCATCTTTGTCAATCTTCATCTCCGTTCCTTTTTCACCCGCAATCGCCAAACCTTCATAGCTATCGCTTGCCTTCTTACCTTTAGCATATTCAGGCAAAGGTGTAGCTAAAACAACTGCTGCTTGTGCTGCTGCCAACCCAATAATAAATGGAGATAAAGCACCTAAAGTTCCTAAGTTTTTTGCACTTGCCAAAGCCATTGCAGCGTTTATAGCAATAGTGGTTAATGCTTGTGCCTTGTCAAACTTTGCTTGCTTTATTTTTAAATCCCTTATTTCATTATCAATCTTCTTTTGACTTTCGGCTTCTTCTGCATCTAAAACTAATTTTCTTGCAGTCTTTTCTTCGGCAGATATATTAGCTTCCTCAACCGCCTTTCTTTGCAAATCATATTCTGCTGTTAATGCTTCAGAGCGTTTTTCTGCTGCTGAAATCTCCTTTTGTGTTTGAGCATCTAAAAGAGTAAATATGAGAGTTGATGTTTCTTGTGCAATTTGTTGAATATACTTGTATTTTTCTTCTTGTATTTGTTTTTCTTTATCTGCATCATCTTTCCTTTTTTTATCTTTTCTATCATAATCTTTCAATAACTCATCAAATATTCTATTTGCTGTTTTTGTATCTTCTTCAAAGTCTAACTTCCTTGCTTCAGCCCTTTGCAATGATTCTTCCTCGTCTGCTGCTTGCCTTCTTTTTATTTCTTCTTTATGCTTAGTGGTAATCGTTTCTTGAACTTTAGCCCTTCCTTGAGCATTAAGTCCAATTTTTATTAAATAATCATCTAGTGCTTGTATTTGTAATTTTAAAATACTGTCTTCCCCTTCCTTAACTATAATTTTCTTTTTGTTTTGATATTCAGTAATACTTAAAAGCCCTTGGTCAAGTTCTTTTCTTATTGCAGTAAGCCTTTTGTCAATGTTTATTTGTTCGTTTAAAGCAACATCATTCATTTGCTGTAAAATTATATCAGCAGTTTTATCTTCTGGTTTAGGTTTAGGCTGGTTTTTTTTGTCGTAGCTTTTTCTTAATGATTCAATTTCTCTTTGCGCTTTTAATTCAATATTTAACTTTTCTTGTTGAAACCTTTTGTTCCCAGCAAGAGATAAAGCATCACCATTAAATTCTTGTTGCAATTCCTTTATTTTTATGTCCTTTTTTTGGTTTATAAAAACTTCTTCTGCTCTTAATCTTTGCTTTGTACCCTCTTTATATTTAATTACATTATTTTCAAGTTCAATTAATTCATCTTCAGACGCAGAATTTACGGCATCTTTTAATTTTAATAAACTTTTTGTAAGAGCATTTGTAGATATAGTCGCTTGCTTTTCAGCATTTGATATATTTTCAATTCTATTTTGATATACTAACCACTCTTTAAATCCAATCTTACCTTCTTCAAACAATATTTCATAGGCTTGATATAATCTTTTTGTTTCGGCTGTTAGGTTTTTGCTGCCACCAATAGCAAATGATGTATTTTTTTCCCATAGCCCAATTTCTTTATTCAAGTCCATTTGGGCTTTAACATACTCATTTGTTGCATCTGCTGCAACCTTGTTCAATGCTGTTTGCTTTGCGTTTTCTACCCTTGCTTTTATTTGAGCATCAATTAGATTATTAAGTTCTATAAGACTTTCCTTTTCTGTGTTTAAGTAATTAAAGTATTCAGGATATTGTTTTTTTACTTCATTAAATGCAGCCAAGTCATTACTCCTTGCATTTGTAGTGTCATTTAACGCAGCTTTTAAAATATACAACTTTGAAATCCCTTCACTTTCACCCTTTATGCTTTCATCCAAAGCCTCACGATATTTTCTTGTAACCTTTTCAGCATCACTAACTTGCATTGCCCAATCAGCAATTTCAGCACCATATTTAACTAACAAGGTAATGCCAATAGTCAATAGTGTTTGCCAAGAAAATACACTTGATGCAATTTGGCTAAATAGCGATGGAGCATCTTTGCCTTCATCTTTTAATGCTTTGATATTGTCTTTGGCTCTTTTTAATTCATCTGCAAGTATTGGCAAGTTATTTGAGATAGCTAAAAAGCCTAACTGCATTGATTGTGCAAAGTTTGGCATCTCCCTTGCTACTTGCTGAATAGACATACCTAGCCCATTCCAAGCACTTGAATAATTACCAACATTTCTTCTAAAGTTGCCAACCCCAGCATCTATCTTAACTAATTGCTCACCAAGTTTGTTTGCGTTGTCTTTTAACACAACTAATTGCTGTGCAGATACCTTTCCCGCAGCAGCAGCATCTTGATATGCCTTAATAGCTTGTTTGTGCTGTATGTTTAGTTTTTCGTATGCACCAGTAAGATTTGATGTCAGCTTAATTTCTTCTTTTAGCTGTGCGTTTAGTGCTGTTGAGTTTACCTTTTGTTTTGCTGCCTCTTCATCACTAATTTTGCTTAATTGGAAGCGAGCAGCAGCAGCAGCCTTTACGGCTTCGGTGTAATCTTTAAGATTTTTAGTAAATTCTGCCATTGCAGCATTAGCAGCAGCAGTATTGTTGGAAGAACCACCAATTGTGGTATTAGCTTTAATATTTTGACCTAGCTTTTCTAATTCAGGTAGTGCAGACTTTGCAGCACTTATAGCTTTAGCGATGTTTGCCTCTATCGCTTGTATATCAAATATTTCGGTTATTTTGTCTTGTGCCATTTGCCGTTTGTGGGGTCTTTAATTTGTCTAAAAACATACAAAACGCAGCGCAAAACCTCAAAGTGTTTATGTCG
>JAGNTI010000098.1 GCA_017987615.1 Sediminibacterium sp.
TCAACTACAGCAGTGGTGCTAATTTCTACATTAACACCCCTTGGCAATCCTTTAACAGCAAAGGTTTCACGCGCAGGAGGCATGTCTGTAAAATAGCTTCCATACACTTCATTTACTTTTGCAAACAGTGACATGTCGCTTAGTAAAATGGTTGTTTTAACAATATGACTAAATGAAATTTTTGCTTCTGCTAAAATGGCTGCAATATTTTTCATCACTAAGTGCGTTTCTTCTTCAATACTTGTAGTCACTGTTTCGCCAGTTACTGGATCGAGTGCAATTTGACCACTAATAAAAATAAAACCATTGGCTTTAACAGCTTGGTTGTATGGACCAATTGGCGCAGGAGCCAAATTTGTTTGAATAATTTCTTTAGGCATCTTTTTATTTTAAAGTTTAAGCAAGTTGATGATTTTCTATGAGTTTGCCAACCTAAATTTGCAATTGAACCACAATCCAAGTTTAACCCCAATTACCATGGCAACATTTTTACTCATCTATACGGCAACGGCACACGCCAGCGTTTGCATGAGTAAAGACGGAGCGGTAATTGCCTGCCTAGAAACTACAGATCAAAAAAGTCATGCAAGTTTTATACAACCGGCCATCGAAACCTTGTGCAAGCAAACTGGCATTGCATTAGATAGTATAGACGCGGTTGCTATTAGCATAGGACCGGGCAGTTACACGGGTCTTCGTGTTGGTATGGCAACAGCCAAAGGGATTGCTTATGCACTAGGTAAGCCCCTTATAGGTATCAATACCCTTCAAATCATTGCTGCTGCTGCAAAACATAAATATCCCAACCACGATTCAGCGATTTGTGCGCTTTTAGACGCCCGAAGAATGGAGGTTTTTACAGGTATTTATGCGCATAATTTAGACCCTTTAACACCCAGCACCGCACTCATTTTAGATCCTTTGTCTTTTAAAAACGAACTTGACAAAGAACCCATTTTATTTGCGGGAGACGGGGCCGAAAAATTTAAGGCCATTTGTGAGCATCCCAATGCACATTTTGATACCTGCATCTCCTACGGCGCAGCAGATATGCTAGCATTAACCGAAAATGCCTTTACGTTAGCCGATTTTTTAGACCTTGCCTACAGCGAACCGCTGTATATCAAAGCCTTTCATGATACCCGTAAAGCCTAATTTAATCTTACTTACGTTTTTTCCAAATTATAATTATTTATTATAAGTTATTTCTGCATTATCATTTTCTTAGTGTATCTTCACATTGCAATTAAGTTTATTAACCCCCCAATAACTCTTTATTGTCATGAGCAACTCATTACAATCAGTGGTTTTAAATAATGGAAAAGCACCAGTAAAAGTCGATTTTTTGCATGCAAAAAAAGCGGCTCTTATATTACGCTCCATTAACCACAAGCTTCGTCAACAAATCATCAAATTACTAGACGAAAGTCAGAAAATGACGGTTACCGAAATCTATGTAAAACTTAGACTCGAACAATCTGTAGCATCGCAACATTTAGCTATTTTAAGAAGAGCTGGTATTGTAGCAACTACAAGAGAAGGCAAGTTTATTTTTTATTCTGTCAACTACACGCGTTTAGCGGAAGTTGTAGGATTTGTGGAAACACTCGTAGGGTAGTATTTTTATTTCATCATGTTTGTACAACAACTGTATACAGGCTGTATTTCAGAAGCAGCTTACTATATTGAAAGTAATGGCATTGCTGCCATCATAGATCCTTTACGGGACATCGATGCGTATCTACAACTTGCTAAGCAAAGAAAGGCCACTATTCAATATATTTTTGAAACGCATTTCCATGCCGATTTTGTTTCTGGCCATTTAGATCTAGCTGCTGCAACCGGCGCTAGCATTATTTACGGGCCTAATACAGTTACAAAATTTGAAGTAACCGTAGCAAAAGACAATCAAGTTTTTCAAATAGGCAATGCTAGCATACAGGTATTACATACACCTGGCCATACACTTGAAAGTAGCTGTTACTTACTTAAAGATGAAACCGGAAAAGACCACGCAATTTTTACCGGTGATACACTTTTTGTTGGAGATGTAGGCAGGCCCGATCTTGCACAAAAGGATAACGAAATAACCATGGAAGAACTAGCGGGCATGCTTTACGATAGTTTGCATGAAAAAATTATACCCCTAGCAGATGATGTAATCGTTTATCCGGCACATGGTGCAGGAAGTAGCTGCGGCAAAAATTTAGGTTCTGAAACTTTTAGCACAGTAGGCACGCAAAAGCAAACCAACTACGCATTACAACCACAAACAAAAGAAGATTTTATTATAGCAGTAACCGATGGGCTTGCTGCGCCACCTCAATATTTTCCCATCAATGCGAAAATAAATAAGGAAGGCTACGAGAGTTTAGATACCGTTGTAGCAAATGGTATGAAAGCATTATCCGTTGCAGTTTTCAAAGAACAAATAACAACATTTGAACCAATTATACTTGATACCAGAAACGCTACGGTGTTTACACAAGGTTTTGTACCTGGATCTATAAGCATTGGACTTGAAGGTCGTTTTGCAGAATTTGCTGGAAGTATTTTACCATTTGATCAGGCCATACTACTTGTATGCGAACCTGGTACCGAAAAAGAATCTATTATTAGGCTTGCACGCGTTGGATTTGAAAACATCATTGGACATTTAGCAGGCGGTTATAATGCTTGGGTAGACGCTAACGAAACACCTGATTTAATTATTGATGTAGAAGCCGATGAGCTTGCTATGGATATTCCATTTGATCCAAACATGGTAATTGTAGATGTAAGAAAAACGTCGGAGTTTGATCAAGGACATATCAAAGAAGCATTGACAATTCCATTAGACGAATTAACGGACCCTGCTAGCATGGCTAATTTTGACGACAATCAAAATATTTATATTCATTGTGCTGGTGGATACAGAAGTGTAATCGCTTCATCTCTTATCAAAAGACAAGGGATTCATAATATCAGAAATGTGGTTGGTGGCTTTAAAGCCATTAGCGAGCTTTCAGATAAATTTGATATCGAAGAAACAGTACTTGCAGAAGAAGTGAAGTCTTAATCATGTAAATTTCATTACACCTTTTATCAAATCATAAGGTGTGCGTATTTTTCGGCCTCTTCGGTCCATTTCCATCTGCGATGACTCCATAAATAATTGGAAGGCCTTTTGCGAATAGCACCTTCAATTTTTTCAATGAGTAATTTAGTTAGTGCCCCTTCTTTAAAATAATTAGGTGAGGTAGTAACAAGTTCTATTTCAGCTTTATAATACCCCCTTTTTACAGCATAAAAATCAACAAATACCACAGCTGCATTACTAGCGCGTGCACCTTTTTCTGGCCCTAGTACAAAGGGTGCTGGCTTGGTAAAAAATTTAGCCCAAAACGCTCTATCCAACCTACCTGGGTTTTGATCTGCAACAAGCGCAAGTGTGTACCTGTCATTTGCATACTTGTGAAAATTGTTTCGAAACTCTGAAGCTGAAATTAAAATAGTGCCAAAACGACTTCGCATTTTGAACATAATTTTATCAATCACTTTATTAGAAAGCGGCATGTATACGCCTATAAAAGGATACTTCGATTGCTTAGCAATGCCAAGATTTGCAAATTCCCAGCTAAAAAAATGACCAGCAATTAATTGTACGTTTTGCCCAGTGGCATATAAATTATTGAGGACTTCAATATTTATAGAAAACCTTTTGCTAAATTCTTTTGGGCTCATGCTTATGAGCTTGATCGCTTCAATAAACGTATCTACAAACTGGTGGTAAAAAGCTTTTTCAATTTTTTTTCTTTCGGTGTCAGATTTTTCCGGAAAAGCAATGATTAAATTTTGACGCACTACTTTTTTTCGGTACCCAATAATATAATATAAGATGGCATAAATACCGTCCGATAAAATATACAATACCCTTAGTGGCAATAAAGAAATGAGATAAAATATGGCGTAAACAATTGGATACATATATTTCTAAATTATGCAGGATCAACCCATGCATCATGTGCTTTTAATAATAGTATGAGTTCATCCACTGCAATTTCACTATCTACATTTTTTTTGACAACTTCTTTACCCTTGTAGAGTGTGATTTTGCCTGGACCGCTTCCAACATAACCAAAATCAGCATCTGCCATTTCACCAGGACCATTTACAATACATCCCATGATGGCAATTTTAACGCCTTTTAAGTGGTTGGTGACAGATCTAATTTTTGCAGTTGTTTCTTGCAAATTAAATAAGGTTCTACCGCAACTAGGACAGGAAATATATTCTGTTTTTGATATTCTGGTACGCGTAGCTTGTAATATCGTAAATGCAGTGGCATTGATAAATGCTTCTACACTAGAATTTGAATTGTAGTTTCTGCCGCTGGTGTCTTTAGAAGTATTGGCTATTTGCGCCGCATAACTTTTTGATGTCAATCCAAAACAAAGTCCATCACCAAAGCCATCTAATAAAAGCGCACCTGCTTCGGTGGCAAAATGTATCAGGTGTTCATCCGTTGTGTTCCAACCGCTATCAGTGGTAATCACCACTGGATTGTTGATTTGTTTTTCCTGAAGTGCCATAAACATTCGGCGCATGGCAGGCATTGCATTTTTGTGTTTACTGCTAAGGCATAATATAGCAGTTGGGTCATTTGCAACCGCATCGAGGTGTGTAAAATCATTGATAGGTGTTTCGTCACTAAAACAATCCATCATCACAAAGTTTTGTTTTGGATGCTTTGCTGTTTCAGTAGCGTAACCTGCGATATCAAAAATAGGTATGTACTTATCGGTACTATTTTGAGTAGCCCAGGCCCCAGGATACACAATCACTTTTAAAGTGCCTGGCAATTCAAAATTAATAAGCTGATGACCTGTAAAAATATAATCAGCTGCTTGATCTCCAATATTCCATTTATCAGTTACCGCATCGTAAGTATAACCAATTGCTGTTAAATGCGCTGGTTCAATTTTTTCAATCTTGCTAAAATCCGCAATAACAATAGGCACTTGTGACGCGCCTACATTAGATACAGCTATACTAGGTCTACGTTTGTAAACAAATGGATCATAGGTAAGTTTTTGAACCGGCGGAATTGCTCCATTATTATTACTAGCCTCCTGCGTATACCTTTTCACAAGATCTCTACATACGGGAATCTCAAATTCAGGATCTTCTGTTAAGCTAACTCGAATGGTATCACCTATGCCATCTTCTAATAATGTACCAATACCAGCAGCACTTTTTACGCGACCATCTTCTCCATCACCCGCTTCTGTTACACCAAGATGCAAAGGATAACATTCATTGAATTCAAGTTGCATTTGCTGAATCAGCAAACGGTATGCCTGGACCATTACTTGTGGATTGCTGGCCTTCATGCTAAGTACAATGTTGTGGTAATCATTGGCCCTTGCAATACGTAAAAATTCCATGGCACTTTCCACCATACCCATGGGCGTATC
>JAGNTI010000099.1 GCA_017987615.1 Sediminibacterium sp.
GGGTTCGTGACAGGTGGCGCAACTAACGGTGTTGTCACTACTAAGCAGGGGGTCATAAAATAATTTTTTACCCAGTGCGATGCCTTCTTTTGTAAGTGGACTCTCATTAAAATTGTATACTGGTGCTGGCCAGCCTTTAGGGCTTACAAACTTTACGGGGGTTGGTTTATATGAAAAAATAGCGGTTGCACCCATGCATAGCGCGGCAAATGAAATTGTTGTAATGATGGACGCAACAGAAATTTTCATAGACATAAATAGAAGCATGTTAAAGGTACAAACGTCTTTATTAATATCTTCATGCAAGAAACATTTAAGTTAGCGTTATTATGAGAGTTGTTATTCAGCGTGTACTCGAAGCATCGGTGGTGGTAGATGAAAAAGTAGTAGGAGCTATTGGTAATGGCCTACTTGTGCTGCTTGGCATAGAAGACGCAGATACTATAGAGGATATTACCTGGCTTAGTAATAAAATTACAGGACTAAGGCTTTTTGATGACGCAGCGGGCGTTATGAATTTGTCTGTTAAAGACATAGGCGGCGATATTTTACTCATTAGCCAGTTTACACTTTTAGCGAGTACAAAAAAAGGCAATAGACCTTCTTATATTAAAGCGTCTAAGCCTCCTATTGCAGTGCCTTTGTATGAACAAATGATTTTGACCCTAAGTAATGATTTAGGCAAAGCGGTGCAAACAGGCATTTTTGGCGCAGACATGAAAGTGAGCCTTATTAATAACGGCCCGGTTACGATAACCATAGACTCTAAAAACAAAGAATAATGACTATTGAAAAAGCACAACAAGACGTAGATACTTGGATTCAAACCGTTGGCGTTAGGTATTTTAATGAGCTTACTAATATGGGCATACTCATGGAAGAAGTAGGGGAATTGAGTAGAATACTAGTACGAAAATATGGCGAACAATCTTTTAAAGCCGGAGAGTCTGATAAAGATATTGCAGATGAAATGGCCGATGTATTGTGGGTGCTGATTTGCCTCGCCAATCAAACAGGTGTAGACCTTACTAAAGCACTCGAAAAAAACTTTGATAAAAAAAATAATAGAGATGCTACCAGGCATATCAACAACGAGAAATTAAAATAATTTTCTCGTCTAATTGGGTCGATTACCGCAATAAAAAGTTGGATTAAAAAAGGCGCGCTTGAATCAAGCGCGCCTTTTTATGTTGAGTAAACTCAAAAATTATTTGCTTTCAAAAATACTTTTTTGTTTTGCCATTTTTTCAATGTCGGCAACGGTTCTTGGAGAAGAAGCCGATAGGTTTTGATTACCTGTTGGCGTAATTAAAATATCATCTTCAATTCTTACACCAATGCTCCACCATTTTTTATCGCAGTTGCTTCCTGGTGGAATATATATACCAGGCTCAACGGTTAATACCACACCTGGATCTAATGTGCGAGGTCCCATGTCATGCACGTCTAAACCTAAATGGTGAGACGTACCGTGCGGAAAATATTTACGTGCTTCAGCTTCTGTTTTTACAATACCTAGTGCTACAAGACCTTTATTTACAACGGCTCTTGCAGCTGCATCTACAGACGCAAATGGAGCGCCTGGCTTACATGCAGCAATGCCAGCGTCTTGGGCAGCAAGTACCAGTTCGTAAATAATTTTTTGTTCTGGCGAAAACTTGCCGTTTGCAGGTACTGTTCTAGTAACGTCTGCAGTATAACCATGGTATTCTGCAGCGCAATCACTTAACAATAAATCACCATCATTCATTAATTTAAGATTGGTGACATAGTGCAGTACGCAAGCGTTTTCGGCAGCACCGTTAATGCTTGGGTAGCCAGGATATTCAGAACCATTTTTCTTGAAATTATATTCCATAATGGCTTGTGCTTGATATTCAGTCATGCCAGGCTTTATAGCACGCATAACGTCGTTGTGACCTTCGCAACTCATAGCAGCAGCTTTACTAATAAGTGCAATTTCTTCTGGTTGTTTAATGCCTCTTAAGCCAGATAAAATGCCTTGTAAACTACGCCCAGCAACAGGTTTGTTGGAAGCAGCAATAGCGCTGTCAACAATAGTAGCCATGCGGGTTAAAGGATCAACACTTTTTTTATAGGTGTAAAAAACATCTTCGTTTTTATACGCTGTAAATACAGAATCGATGCTTGAAAAATTAATCGTGCTCGCGTTAAATTTATCGTTGGTGAAAACGTTGGCAATTTTATATTTTTCTTGCACGCCTTCTGCACCTAATATTTTTCCGGTCCATAATTCTCTTTGCGGATCACGGTTTTGAACAAAAATAAATTCGGTACCGGTTTTATCTAAAATGGTTACAGGCTGCTTGAATAATAACAAAACTGCATTAGGTTCTTCTAGACCTGTAAAGTAGTAGAAGTTTTTATTTTGTGAATATTGAAAATCAACATCATTGGTTCTCACACGCACCTGCGAAGCAAAGAAAATACCTACTCCGTTTTTAGAGAGCTTTTCTTTAAAAGCTGCTCTACGGCCAGCATGAAACTCGGGCGTTAAATAATCACTTGGGTAAAGGGTTGTTTGCTGTGCAAAAACCAGTAAAGGAGCCACAAAAGTGAGCATCCACGTCATCAGTTTCTTTTTATTCATGGTGTTTTAAATTTATCCCGCTAAAGCTATAGGATTTCTCTGAGTCAGAGAAAAAAAATGGATAAAGGGGCTAAAGCGCCTTTTTTAGGGAGAATGGCTTATTTTTGCCCTGTATGAGTAAGCCCGCGTTAACCCCACAAGAAAATAATTTTCAGGCCATTATATCGCATGCCAAAGAGTATGGATTTGTGTTCCCTAGTAGTGAAATTTATGATGGTTTAAGTGCTGTATATGATTACGGTCCTTACGGGTCTGAACTCAAAAAAAATATCAGGGATTATTGGTGGCATAGCATGACCCAAATGCATGAAAACATTGTGGGTATTGATGCCGCGATATTTATGCACCCCACCACTTGGAAAGCGAGCGGTCACGTAGATAGTTTTAGTGACCCCTTAATTGACAATAAAGATTCTCAAAAGCGCTATAGAGTAGATCATTTGATTGAAGCCAAAGCCGACAGCTTACGCGCGGCCGGCGCAGCAGCAGAGGCAGATGCACTGATTGCCAAAATGGACGAACTACTTGGTTCGGATAATTTTGAAGCCCTTCAGCAATTACTGGTGGATCAGAAAATTACTTGTAGCGTAAGTGGCACTTCTAATTGGACGGCTATTAGACAGTTTAATTTAATGTTTGATACACAGTTAGGTTCTGTAGCCGAAGATGCCAAT
This sequence comes from Sediminibacterium sp., assembly GCA_017987615.1. Taxonomy (GTDB): domain Bacteria; phylum Bacteroidota; class Bacteroidia; order Chitinophagales; family Chitinophagaceae; genus Sediminibacterium. The sequence goes on from JAGNTI010000099.1 coordinate 3,286, forward strand.
ACTATTTATTTAAGACCAGAAACCGCACAAGGTATTTTTGTAAACTTTTTAAACGTGCAAAAAACAGCGCGCATGAAAGTGCCGTTTGGTATTGCGCAAACTGGAAAGGCTTTCAGAAATGAAATTGTAGCGCGTCAATTTATATTTAGAATGCGTGAGTTTGAACAAATGGAAATGCAGTTTTTTGTACGTCCTGGCACGCAAAAAAAATGGTATGACTATTGGAAAGAAGCGCGTTTAAATTGGCATACCGAGTTAGGCATGCCTGCAAATAAATACCGTTTTCATGACCACGTAAAACTTGCGCATTATGCAGACGCTGCATTAGATATCGAGTTTGAATTTCCATTTGGATTTAAAGAATTAGAAGGCATACATTCCCGTACCGATTTTGATTTGACTAGACACCAAGAGTTTAGTAAAAAGAAGCAACAATATTTTGATAACGACATCGACGAAGCAACCGGAAAGCCTTTCGGCAACTACATTCCGTACGTTATTGAAACTTCTATAGGACTTGATCGTATGTTTTTAGCCGTTTTAAGTAACGCCTACGAAGAAGAAAAAATTACCAAAGAAGATGGCAGCACAGACGAACGCGTTGTGCTTCATATTCCTGCAAAAATTGCGCCTGTTAAACTCGCTATTTTACCGCTTGTTAAAAAGGATGGTCTTCCAGAAATTGCACGTGAACTAATGGATAGCTGTAAAGGTCAATTCAAATGTTTCTACGAAGAAAAAGATGCGATTGGAAAACGATACCGCAGACAAGATGCTATTGGTACTCCGTTTTGTGTAACCATTGATCATCAAACAAAAGAAGATCAAACGGTTACCATTCGTTACCGTGATGCGATGACGCAAGAACGTGTGCATATTAGCAAGGTAAAAGAGATTGTGTTGGGGGCTATTGCTTAACCATATATCTCTAGGTGAATGTCTTTTTTGTCGTAGCCTGCTGCAAGTATGCGCTCCTTGGCTTCGTCAATCATGTTTTTCCAGCCGCACAAATAAAAACGCGCCGGATGTTTGTCCGCTATTAATTTTTCATACACAGCGTGAACATAACCAGTATGTGCGCCATCTGGGGTACTATCTTCTCTAGAAAAAACGGGGTGATAAAAAAAGTTGTTTTCTAGGCTTTCAAGCGCCTTAAGTTCATGCCCATAGAGGCAATCACAGATTTTACGACACCCAAAAATGAGGTGAATATTTTTGTGCGCTATTTTTTGCTGATGGATATAATTTACCATCGACCTAAATGGCGCAATACCCGTTCCGGTGCAAATTAAATACAGGTCTTTATCAAGCGTTTCAGGTAAGGTAAACACGCCTACTGGTCCTCTTAATGTAAGATTGCTGCCCACTTTTATTTCATTGAATAGGTAGGGTGTTCCAAGGCCATCCTCCAATAAAACAATAACGAGTTCTATAATATTGGTACCATCAGGGGCAGAAGCAATAGAGTAACTACGCCAGCGTTTGTTGGTTTTTTCGTGGATGGGTAAATCAAGTGTAACAAACTGCCCTGGTTTAAAATCAAAAACGTCCAATTCTGGAATTTGTATCCAAAAACGCCTGGTTGTAGCCGATGCGTTTTCAATTTTGATAACCGTTCCTGTACGCCAAGGTTGCAGCATGGATTTACTGTTTGACACAATTTAAATGAATGCAGCCGAAGTATAAAATAAATTCTGCGCAAAAATGGGCGCAGGAAATTTTGGGCAAAAAAAATGCAAAAAAAATCCGAGGGCGAAGCCCTCGGATTTTCCGATCTAAAAAAATTTCAGATCTAAATCATTCAAAAATTTATTTAGGATCTAATGCTAACTTAATGGTTTGCGCTAAATCTGCTAAATGCATTTTAGTCATTTTGTCTGAAGTAGAAGCTAATGCAGCGTTCACAGTGCCTTTTAAAGCAACCATTTGAGCGCGTGCAATGCTGTTTACATCACTACGGCTATTGTAACCAGATCCGTAAGGATTGTTACCGCCGCCACCGCCACCAAAGCTAATGGTGATACCACCTGCACTTGGTTTAGGATTGATGATTGCATCTAATTTATCTACATAGCTCTTTTGTAGCATTCTGCGGTACATATCAACTGCTTTGCCAGACTTCAATTCGCTAAATAAATCGTTTTGTAAATCGTTGATCATTTC
>JAGNTI010000100.1 GCA_017987615.1 Sediminibacterium sp.
CCTTGTTTACCAGGCATGAATTCGATAAATGCACCAAATTCTTTAATGCCTTTAACAGGACCTTCATACACATCACCTACTTCAGGAACAGCTGTGATACCTTTTACCCATGCTAATGCTTTTTCTAGACCTGCTTTTTCAGAACAGAAAATGCTTACATGACCGGTATTGCCTACTTCTTCAATATTGATAGTTGTACCTGTTTCACGTTGAATTTCTTGAATCACTTTACCACCTGGTCCGATTACAGCACCGATAAATTCTTTATCGATTACTAGTTTAACCATGCGAGGCGCATGTGGCTTCACTTCTGGTCTGTGCGCTGGCATACACTCGTACATCGCATCTAAGATATGTAAACGACCTGTACGCGCTTGAGCCAAAGCTTCACGCATAATGTCCATACTTAAACCGTCTACTTTAATATCCATTTGCACGCCACAAATACCATCACGGGTACCTGTAACTTTAAAGTCCATATCACCTAAATGATCTTCATCACCTAAGATATCTGTTAAGATCGCGTATTTACCATCTTCTCTAGAAATCAAACCCATTGCAACACCACTCACGTGCTTAGGAACAGGAACACCTGCATCCATTAGCGCCAATGAACCCGCACAAACAGTTGCCATTGAAGACGAACCGTTACTTTCTAAAATATCACTCACTACACGAACCGTGTATGCGTAATCTTCTTTAGGCATCATTTGCTTTAAAGAACGCATAGCAAGGTTACCATGTCCTACTTCTCTACGTCCAACACCACGCATCATTTTAACTTCACCTGTACTAAATGGAGGGAAATTATAATGTAAAATAAATGGTGTGTATTCAGATTTTGCAGCACTTTCTTGTAACAACTCATCTAGCTTGGTACCAAATGTTACAGTCGTTAAAGATTGTGTTTCACCTCTTGTAAATAATGCAGAACCGTGTGGTGTAGGAAGTGGTTCTACTTCCATTGCAAGTGGACGCACTTGATCTAATGCACGACCGTCTAAACGGATACGCTCATCAACCATCATGTTACGTACAACTTCCCACTTAAGGTCTTCGTAATATTTTTTAGCTAATTTTTTATCTAAATCGGTAACGTCTTCGCCAAGGCTAGCAATTAACTCATCTTTTAACGCGTTATATGCATCGCTACGCTCATTTTTAGAAGAACCTTTACGTGAAATTTCATACACACGCTTAGCAGCAAAAGCATTTACGGTAGCTTGAATGGCTTCTGATTGAGGTGGCTTCTTGTAATCTCTTACAGTTGTAACACCTTTTTTAGCTCTTAATTCTGCTTGCGCTTTAATTTGAATGCGGATTGCATCGTGCGCAATTTCTAGGGCTTTAATTAAATCTGCCTCAGAACATTCTTTTGCTTCACCTTCCACCATCATTAGGTTTTTTTCGGTAGCAGCAATAATGAATTCTAAATCTGATTGAGCAAGTTCTGAACGTGTAGGGTTTACTAAAAACTGTCCGTTAACACGTGCAATACGCACTTCAGAAATAATTTCTTTTACTGGAATATCTGATACTGCAAGTGCAGCAGATGCAGCTAAACAAGCAAGTGAATCTGGTAATACTTCTGCATCACTAGAAATTAAACTTACAAGTACTTGTACATCGCACAAATAATCTTCAGGGAATAAAGGTCTTAAAGCACGGTCAATTAACCTGCTCGTTAATATTTCATAATCATTTAAACGCGCTTCACGCTTAAAAAACGAACCAGGAATACGGCCTGCAGAAGCAAACTTTTCTTGGTAGTCTACGCTTAATGGGAAAAAATCTTGTCCTTCTTTTGGATCTTTATTGGCAACAACGGTTGCTAATAAAACGCAATTACCTTGACGAACGGTAATTGATCCATCTGCTTGACGCGCAAGCTTGCCAGTTTCGATAGAAACCTGACGACCGCCGCCAAGATCAAAACTTACACTTATTGGTTGTGATAACATAAAATTGTGTTGATTGGGTAATGAATGAATCAAAAAATTAGGTACCAATAGAAATAACTATTCCCAACCGTTATTAATAAGCAGTTGGGAATAGCAGTATCATTAGTAAAGAAAAATTACTTTCTTAAACCTAGTTTTTCAATTAGAGCACGATAGCCCTGTAGGTTATGCTTTTGCATATAAGCCAATAAGCGCTTACGCTGACCAACCATCATCATCAAACCACGTTGTGAAGAATGATCTTGTTTGTTAGCTTGTAAATGCTTAGAAATATGGGAAATACGTTCAGTAAGTATTGCTACTTGACCTTCGATTGAACCCGTGTTAGTGGCTTTTCCACCATACTCAGCAAAAATACTTGCTGTTTTTTCTTTTGTTAAATGCGACATTTCAAAATGTTTAAATAAGACTCCGTAATTGTTTTCTTCTATTTTTTATCGGCTGCAAAGGTAGGTATTATAATGTAAAAAGGATAAATTTGGGCATCTTTTTACGCCATTTTCCCATAAATATATGTTTGGAGTCACTATTTTAGGCAATAATTCGGCCCTTCCGGCCTACGATAGGCATCCAACGGCCCAGGTAGTTAGCATTCAGGATCAGTCCATTCTAATAGATTGCGGAGAAGCTACCCAAATACAAATGAGCCGTTACAAGGTAAAAAGAAGCAAAATCAACCATATTTTCATTTCCCACCTCCATGGCGACCATTATTTTGGCCTCATTGGCCTAATTACCAGTATGGGGTTACTGGGCCGAACCACCGAATTAACCATTTTTAGCCCTCCAGGCCTCCAAGAAATTGTTGAACTGCAATTAGCGGTTGCCGGGTCAAGAATTCCCTACCCTTTGCATTTTCATACCATTACCGGTGCAGGCACCCTTATTGAAACCACGAAGTTTAAAGTTAGCTGCTTTCCTACCCAGCACAGGATACCTTGTTATGGTTTTACCATTTCAGAAAACAAAGCGCCCCGAAAAATCAATAAAGAAAAAGTGATTGCTGCAGATGTGCCCTTTAGTTTTTATGACGAATTAAAAAAAGGAAGCAATTACCAAACAAAAAATGGGACCGTTTTATTAAACGAAAACTTAACGGATCCAGCAAGCCCCAATAAAAAATATACCTACACCGCCGATACTATTTTTGACATGAACTTGGTAACGCATGCCATGGACGCTAATTTACTGTACCACGAAGCCACTTATTTACAAGACCAAACACAAAAAGCAGCAGAACGTTTTCATGCCACCACCACACAGGCTGCAACCATTGCCAAAGAAGCGGGCGTAAAACGCTTACTCATTGGACATTTTAGTAGTAAATATGAAAGTATTGAAACCCATGTACAGGAGGCCCGCACCGTGTTTGCAAACACAGACCTAGCCCTTGAGGGTGTTACTTTTTTAGTGCAATAAAGTGTAGGATTAATCTAAAATCTCAACGTCTTTTGGATACTTTGCTTTGTTAAAAACAAAGATTGCGTTGTCTAATGCTTTATTAGAAACCAAATTGCTAAAGCTAACTTGTAAAGTATTGTTACTCTTATCTAGTATAACCGCTTTGGTAATCATTGATTTTGCATTATCAACAAAAACATTCACTTTAGAAAAGTTTTTGCGCGGATCGATCGGCTTCATTTCAATTTCACTTTGTCCTGCTTTATTGCCAATTAATTTGCAAACAAAATCTTTGGCATAATCACCAGACAAAATCTTTTGTGGACTTAATGATTGACCACTCTCCTCTAAACTTGTAACTGTAATGGTTTTTGCACCATCATAATTGTACGTTTTTGCACCATCGCAAATCACTTGCATTTTACCTTGCGCTAAAACATATTTAGCACCTTTGATAGAAATAACACCCGATTTAACACCATTGTTTTTTCCTTTACTTGATACCGAATTGATAGAAAAATTTGCAGTGATAGTAGTAAAGCTTTTTACTTTAGCACTTACCAAATCCAATACCTTTTTGGCATTGGGATCGTTTTGTGCCTTTGCACTAACAACTAAAAGGACAACTATAAAAAATGAAAATACTTTTTTCATGGATGTTGATTTTGGGCTTATTGCCGGCAAAGATAGGTTTTAGAGTGTTTCTAAAAACATCTCGAGTTCAGTATCGGTTTTAAAGCGTACTTCCCTAGCCTTACTTCCTTGGTTAGGCCCTACTATACCCGCCGCTTCCAATTGATCCATTAAACGGCCCGCTCTATTATATCCTAGCTTCATACGGCGCTGAATAAGTGAGGTAGATCCCATTTGGCTTTGCACAATTAAACGCGCCGCATCTTCAAATAAAGGATCTCTGTCACCAGAGTCAAAATCACGTCCTTCCATATCCTTTTCATCCACGTATTCAGGTAGTAAAAACGCTTGTGGATAGCCTTTTTGATCCCCAATAAATTCACAAACCGCTTCTACTTCTGGGGTGTCAACAAACGCACATTGTAATCGGGTAATTTCTCCATTATAAGAAACGAGCATATCTCCTTTTCCAATGAGTTGCTCTGCACCACCCGCATCTAAAATGGTACGGCTATCAATTTTACTTGACACTTTAAACGCAATACGCGCAGGGAAATTGGCCTTAATAGTACCAGTAATGATATTTACAGAAGGGCGTTGTGTGGCAATTATTAGGTGAATACCTACCGCTCTGGCAAGCTGCGCAAGCCTTGCTATTGGCATTTCTACCTCTTTACCCGCCGTCATAATTAAATCGGCAAACTCATCTACCACCAATACAATAAATGGAAGGTACTGATGCCCTTTTTCTGGATTTAATTTTCTGGCTGTAAACTTCTCGTTGTACTCTTTAATATTTCTACAACCTGCTTCTTTTAATAAGTCATATCGGTTGTCCATTTCAATACAAAGTGCATTGAGGGTATTGATTACTTTTTTAGTATCCGTAATAATGGCATCATCTTCTCCAGGAAGTTTTGCTAAAAAGTGTTTTTCAATAACACGGTATAAACTCAACTCCACTTTTTTAGGATCCACTAAAACAAACTTAAGTTGAGATGGATGTTTTTTATAAAGTAACGATACGAGTATCGCATTTAAGCCCACCGATTTACCCTGACCAGTAGCACCCGCCATTAAAAGGTGTGGCATGCTGGCAAGGTCTACGATGAAATTTTCGTTGTCAATTTTTTTACCAATCGCGATAGGTAAAGAGTAATCAGAAGTTCTAAATTTATCACTCGCCAATAGTGTTTTCATACTCACCACCGACTTTCTAATATTAGGTACTTCTATACCAATTGTACCCTTACCTGGTATTGGCGCAATGATACGAATACCAAGTGCCGCAAGGCTTAGCGCGATATCGTCTTCGAGGTTTTTAATTCTACTAATACGAACACCCGGCGCAGGAACAATTTCATAGAGTGTTACCGTAGGACCAACCGTTGCCTGAATTTTTTGAATGGCAATGTCGTAGTTTTTTAA
>JAGNTI010000101.1 GCA_017987615.1 Sediminibacterium sp.
GGCGCTCTGGTGCATCTTGGCACCGAATATCCTATTTTTAAGCGATCAATAAAGAGGTTCACGTAAAAAAGTAGATAAAATAGTTCATGGGTAGCATTAGAAAACAAACCATCATTTCCAGCATTCTTGTGTATGTTGGGTTTGCTATTGGCTTTGTCAACAACTATTTTTTTACCAGAAACGGTTCTTTCACCCCGGCCGAATATGGTCTTACGCGCATCTTTACCGATTTTGCCCAAAACATGTTTGCTTTTGGATCTCTTGGTGTGGTGCCCATTATTTATAAATTTTACCCCTATTATAAAGACAACCTTCAAGAAAAGGAAATTGACCTGATTACTTGGTCGTTTTTTTTATCCATTATAGGATTTGTTTTGGTACTCGCCTGCGGTGTTTATTTTGAACCTTATTTTATTGAAAAATACCAGGTAAAATCGCCACTGATACTTGATTATTATTTTTGGATGTTCCCCTTTGCCATGGGTATGCTGTTTTTTTGTGTGCTTGAAAGTTTTAGTTGGGCACTTAATTTATCGGTCGTTTCTAACTTTTTAAAAGAAACTGGCCTAAGGCTCTTAACGGCCGTTATAATTGCACTATTTTATTTAAAGCTCATCGATTTTAAAGTATTTATCTACTTGTTTTCAATTCAGTACATCATCCTGTTTTTTATATTACTCAGCTATTTAATAAAATCAGGCAAACTTCATTTTCCAACCACCGTTAGCCGCGTTACCAAAAAGTTTTGGAAAAAAATGGTGTCTATTCAAGTACTTGTATTTGGAGGTGCTCTCATTGCAGCCCTTGCTGCCACTATCGATAGCTTTTTAATTGCTGGCATGTTAGGCCTTACCGAGGTAGGTATTTTTGTTTGGGCACAGTATGCAGCAGCACTTATTCAAGTGCCACAACGAAGCATTCAGGCGGTTTCTATTGGTGTATTATCAAAAGCTTGGAAGGATAAAAACTTTCCAGAAATCAACCGCATTTATGCGCGCTCATGTATTAATTTATTAATTATGGCGCTCTTTATTTTTGGTAATATCTGGCTCAATGCCAAAGAAGGCATGATTGCACTTAACATTCAAAAAGAATACCTAGATGGCCTTGGTGTCATATTTGTATTAGGCATGGTGCGTATTATTGATGCAGGCACCGGACTTAATGCCATTGTTATTAATACCTCTACTTTTTGGCGTTTCGATTTTTATAGTGGCGTTGTTTTATTAGCGTTAAGGCTTCCACTCACTTATTACCTGATAAAAAATTATGGCATTATTGGTTCTGCCTTTGCCGAACTTTTTGCATACGGTACTTATAATTTTATTAGGTTCGAATTTTTAAGGCGCAAATTTAACATGCAACCTTTTACGCGTAAAACAGCCTATACCCTTTTATTGGGCGCCGCAGCTTATGCTGTTACGTATTTTGCTTTTGATGGCATTACCGGCTGGACGGGTATCTTATTAAAAGGCAGCTTGTTTTCGGTGCTCATGATTAGCGGTGTATTTTATTTAGACCTCACACCAGATGCACGCCAATTGTACGAAGGCTGGAAACAAAAATGGTTACAAAAATAGTAACTTTGCAAAAATTATTCCAATGAAGGCAGGTATTTTAGGTGGTGGACAACTGGGTAGAATGCTTTTACAAGCAGCAGCAAATTACACGGTAGAAACTTTTGTTTTAGAAAACGATCCACACTGCCCTGCCGCACATTTATGCCACAACTTTATACTTGGTGACATCACAAATTTTGATGACGTATATGCGTTTGGTAAAAAAGTAGACGTATTAACCATCGAAATTGAAAATGTAAATATTGAAGCACTAGAAAAATTGGAAGCAGAAGGCGTAAAAGTTATTCCAAAACCAAGTGCCATTAAAATTATCAAAAACAAAATCAAGCAAAAAGGATTTTACCAAGTAAACGAAATCCCTACTTCAGATTTTGTAGTTACCCATACCAAAGAAAGCTTACCACATCACCATGCATTTTTACCTGCCGTGCATAAACTTGGCGAAGGTGGATATGATGGCAAAGGCGTTCAAATTATTAGAACCAAAGACGATTTTGAAAAAGGTTTTGACGCCCCTTCGGTACTAGAAAAAATGGTGGCCATCGATAAAGAACTTGCCATGATAGTGGCCATAGCTCAAGATGGTTCTGCAACCTTATATCCGCCTGCCGAAATGATTTTTGATCCGGTGCTTAACTTACTCGATTATCAAATTAGCCCGGCTATATTACCTGAAAAGGTTTCTTGGAAAGCCGAAGCCATTGCATTAAAACTTGTAAAAGCATTTAACAGCCCTGGACTATTTGCTGTAGAATTATTTGTTACCAAAGACGAAGAAGTTTTTGTAAACGAAACGGCGCCACGTGTGCACAATAGTGGACACCATAGTATTGAAGCAAATTACTCTAGCCAGTACGATATGTTATGGCGCATCATGCTCAATTATCCACTTGGTAATCCAGACGCCATTTTACCGTCTGCCATCGTAAATATTTTAGGTGCTGAGGGTCATAGTGGCGAAGCGGTTTACACCAACCTTGCCGAGGTTTTAAGTATGGACAATGTGTTTGTGCATTTGTATGGTAAATCGCAAACCAAGCCTGGCCGTAAAATGGGTCATGTAACCATTATGCATACAGACTATCAAGACCTCAGGTACAAGGCTAATAAAATTAAGCACACATTAAAGGTGGAGGCAAAAAAGTAATTAGCGAATTTCTTTTTTAGAAGTTCCGTTGGCCATTTTTTTGTTGATGTTTAAAGGCCTCGTGTAACCAATACCCATCATGCTTTTAATTTGCATGCCTGGCGAATTTTTATTTTCTCCAAATAGCCTTACATCATCATCGTAAATAAGATCCAGGTTGTAATTCGCCGAAAAATATTTATTGATTTTAAAGGAGAAAAAATTGGTCATAAATACGTCAATATTTTCTGGCTTATTTGAATAGTTCGAGAACAGATCTAAACGGCCTCTATAATTAATATTTCGGGCAATTACATTATTGTGGTTGATGGTTGCAAATAAACCAATGTCTTGCATTACATTTTGTCCTTTGGGCACCCCGTACTTACCCTGTGCAGCTAATTTATTGTTGGCTACAATTGTCCAACGTGCTGTTAGTGGAGATAAGAAAATGGATAACTTATCAGAAGTTTTACTATCAAATCCAGCAGACACAAACACATAGGCTGGTGACAAAAACGATGACGCAAAATTGGCAATGTTATTGGAGAATGTATATCCATCAAAATACTGCGATCTAAAATTAAATAGTGCCGACATAAACCATTTTCCGGTACTATCAATTTTATAACCGTATTTGCTTAAGATATCAAAACGATCATCGTTTTTACGGCTACCCAAACTGGTGGTTTGCACATAGCCCAGGTTCATATCAAAATTGTTATCCCAGTTTTGACGGCCTTTTTTGTAGTATAGAAAATAATTGAAATAGCTATTTACGGATAATGAAAAGTTATCGCCCCCTGCTGCCCAGTTACTTAATGACCCTTGAGACAAGTTTGCGTTAAACACACCGCCTCTTTTCCAACGCCAATTAGCCGTGTCGGCATCTTTTCGAATGGTACGCGCCGACTCATTTCTAATTTTATTTAGCATTTCTTGTCCAAAAGCCTGACTTCCAATAAAAAAAGCAACCAATAAGGTTAGGCCATACTTCATGCAGTCAAAATTATAATTGTTACAAAACTAATTGATTAACAGAATTTTTAGCGTTTTATAGCTGACAAACTGGCACAAATCGGTGATTTTATGTTAATTTTGCCATTAAATTAGATAGTAAGGATGGAAACCCTCGCTTTAGCTGGAAAAGAACACGACGAACAAAGACAAGGAGAAGCTTTCAAACCCTTCTCAAACGATCCCAATACGTATAAGAAAAGCTTCTATATCGAAAGTTATGGCTGTGCCATGAACTTTGCAGACAGTGAAGTAATTGCCTCAATATTAAATAAAGAAGGATATGGTGCTACTAGAAATGTAGAAAACGCCGATCTGATTTTTTTAAATACTTGCTCTATTAGAGAAAAGGCGGAACAAACCGTTCGCAAGCGCCTCACCGAATTTAGAAAGATAAAGGAACAAAAGCCAGGTACTTTAATTGGCATGCTAGGTTGTATGGCCGAAAGGTTAAAATCCAAATTATTAGAGGAAGAGAAATTAGTGGACATGGTAGTTGGTCCGGATGCTTACAGAAGCCTTCCAGGACTTATTGAAGAAGCAGAAACTGGACAAAAAGCAGTAAATGTCCTTTTAAGTAGAGACGAAACATACGCAGATATCGCACCCGTACGACTTGATAGCAATGGCATTAGTGCTTTTGTTTCAATTATGCGTGGTTGTAATAATATGTGTAGCTTTTGCGTGGTACCATTTACAAGAGGCAGAGAAAGAAGTAGAGACGCGCATTCGATTGTTGCAGAAGCCACTGATTTATTTAATAGAGGATTTAAAGAAGTGACTTTGTTAGGTCAAAACGTAGATAGTTACCACTGGATCAATGAGCAAAACAATGAGGCCGTAACTTTTGCGATGTTACTTGAAAAAGTAGCTTTAATTGATCCAAGTTTACGCGTACGTTTTAGTACTTCTCACCCTAAAGACATTACCGACGAAGTATTACATACCATTGTTAAATACCCCAACATTTGCAAATACATTCACTTACCGGTTCAAAGCGGAAGCACTAGACTACTGCAACTCATGAACCGTACGTACACACGCGAATGGTATATTGCTAAAGTGAACCGCATTTTTGAACTTATACCAGATTGCGGTATCAGTTCCGATATTATTGCAGGTTTTTGTACCGAAACCGAAGAAGATCATCAAGATACATTAAGTATTATGGAGCATTGTAAATACGACATGAGCTACATGTATTTTTACAGTGAAAGGCCTGGAACCCTTGCTGCCAAAAGATATACCGATGACATCCCCGAGCCTATTAAAAAAAGAAGGCTTCAAGAAATTGTAGATATGCAAGGCGTGCTTTCTACTGCAAGCAATCAAAAAGACGTAGGCGCTGTATTTGAAGTACTAGTAGAAGGCAATAGCCGAAAAAATGAAAACGATTGGTCAGGACGCACTTCACAAAATAAAGTGTTGGTGTTTCCAAAAACAGCAGGTATTGATTTAAAAGGCAAATATGCCAAAGTAAAAGTGACGAACTATACCAGAACTACCCTTCTTGGTGAACAAGTTGGATAGTATTATTTGAACGAATTTAATAAGGTCAACTATGGATCTTCAAAGTATAAAAAACAGATTTAACATCATTGGTAATGCACCCGCATTAAACCATGCTCTTAACACAGCCGTGCAAGTAGCTGCCACCGATTTAACGGTGCTTATAGTAGGTGAAAGTGGCGT
>JAGNTI010000102.1:0-2854 GCA_017987615.1 Sediminibacterium sp.
TTAGCGTCGAGTAATGCTTTATTTGCTTTTACAAACGTGGCTAAATTTGGACTACCTACTTCTTCTTCACCTTCAATTAAAAATTTGATATTGGTAGTAAGTGTACCCGTTTGCACCATGGTTTCTAGCGCTTTCACGTGCATATAAAACTGGCCCTTATCATCTGCTGATCCACGCGCATAAATTTTTCCGTCTTTGATAACCGGATCAAAAGGTCCACTGTTCCAAAGTTCTAGTGGATCGGCGGGTTGCACGTCATAGTGTCCATAGACAAGTACGGTTGGAAGTGCAGGATCAATTATTTTTTCGCCGTATACAATTGGATGTCCTTCTGTAGGATAGATAGTAGCAGTTGTAGCACCTGCGTCCAATAAACTTTTTTTAACAGCTTCCGCGCAGGTAAGCATATCATTTTTATTTTCTGTTCTTGCACTCACACTAGGGATGCGCAGTAATGCTAATAATTCTTCTAAAAAACGGTCTTTGTTTTTTTCTTGATAATCTTTCCAAACTTGCATAGGATCTATTTTCTAATTTTCTAATTGATGTTTTTTATTGGATACGATATTTTCGAGGGTCCAAGTTAGTTTCTTTTCAAATGTAGCTTGTCTTTCGGGGCAATTTTTATTGCAAATTCCACAGCTTATGGCTAAACAACCATCGGTATGGACAAAAAGTTCGATGGCGTCGCCAAAATGTGATTTAATAATATCCGACAAGCTGTCTATTTCGCGGTGGGCTTCATGTACATTTAAAAACCAAGGCACGGTTAAGTGGCAATCAATATGTAAAAGACTTCCGTATTTAATCACGCGTAAATTATGTAGGTCAATCCAGTTTTCTACTTTGTTTTTATTAAGTACCTGAATAAAATCACGCAGTAAATCTAGGTCGGCTTCGTCCATGATGCCAGCAAAGGATGATCTAATAATTTTATAACCGTTATAAATAATAAGAAGACTCATGCCCAGCGCAATCACTTTATCGATCCAGTACACTTCCCAAATAAGCATAGCAGCTATGCCTGCAATAATGGCCATGGTAGAGTAGGTGTCTATTTGTAAATGTTTGCCACTTGCCTGTAACGCCAATGATTTATTTTTCTGACCAATTTTAATGCAAACGGCACCCGCAAAATAATTGAGTACTGCAGTTCCGCTTACGAGCCATAAACCAGTGTCAAGTGCGTGCAAGGGCTCTGTGCTAAAAAAATGGGTGAGGGTTTCGTAAATAATTAAAACACCTGCGGCAACAATTAATGTGCCTTCTGCTGCTGCCGATATAAGTTCTGCTTTACCGTGCCCATAAGGGTGGTCCACGTCTTTTGGTTTAGCAGCCACGTATAAACTATAGAGGCCAATAAAACCAGCTACCACATTTACAATACTTTCTAGCGCATCTGTTAAAACGGCTAGTGAGTGCGTATAAAAATAAGCCGCAGTTTTTACCGCCAACAGTACAACACCTAGGCTGGTAATTACAATTTGAACCTTAAAATTTTCTTTGGCTAATTTCACAAACGACTTTATTTCAAACTTGAATTAAACAAGTTCTATCTTAAAATGAATAGGGCAGGTTTTAGCAAGCATTGCAGAAACACCACAATATTTTTCTTGACTTAAGCTTACGGCTCTTGTAAATTGATCTAGATGTGCTTCTCCCAGGTCTGCTTTGTATGTCATATGAATCACCGAAAACACTTTTGGCACGGTATCAGTTTGTTCTGCAGTTGCTTCAATGGTTAGCTTACTAAAAGGAACTTTCATTTTATTTAAGATCTCAACAACATCTATACCGCTGCAGCCACAAAGGGATGCGAGCATCATTTTTTTAGGATTCATACCAGAACCTAAACTTCCATTTTCGATGGTGGTATCTAATCTTACGGTTTGTCCCGTATCTGCGGTTACGTCAAATGCTAAATGACTCACCCAATTTGTGGTTACTTTCATTGTAATGTGTTTATTGCATGGCTTTTTCAAATCTGGCTGCTACAAAATCCCAGTTAACCAGGTTAAACCATGCGGTAATATAATCGGCTCTTTTGTTTTGATATTTTAAATAGTAGGCGTGTTCCCAAACATCTATACCTAGTAATGGAAATCCTTTAAAAGTGCTTACATCCATCAGCGGATTATCTTGATTAGGGGTAGAGCCGATGGCTAATTTTTTGTCAGCAGTAACAACAAGCCATGCCCATCCACTTCCAAATCTATTTTTTGCTGCGTCTGCAAATTGTGTTTTAAAAGCATCGAATGAGCCGTAGCTATTGTTAATAGCGGTAGCCAATGTTCCTGTAGGAACGCTTGCTGGTGCGGCTTTCATGCAGTTCCAAAAAAGTTCGTGGTTGTAATGGCCGCCCGCGTTGTTGCGCATTTTTGTACTGTATCCGCTTATTTTTTGTAAAACATCTTCTAGGTTGCTATTACTGTTTACGTTTTCTGCGGCAGCAGCGTCTTGCAAATTTTTTGCATAGCCAGCTGCGTGCTTACTATAATGTATTTCCATAGTAAGGGCATCTATAAACGGCTCGAGTGCAGTATAGGCGTAGGGCAAAGGAAGTTGTGTAAAGGAAGTGCCAACAAGCGCTGGCGCCGAATTTTTAGCAGCATTATAATTGGAAGCAAGGGCGCTTAACTGGCTACCAGCAACCGCGGTAACCATGGCTGCTTTAACAGTGGTACCAATAAAATTCCGTCTAGAATTTTTGTTTACATCTTGCGCTGACATGGCATTAAAATTTAGTTACCTAAAGTTACTTTAAAACTTGCGGGTATAGGCACGAATTTTGGTAAACAGCCTGTAGTAGTACTCCTGGTTAAATAGTTGAGCGTCTGCCATGGCTTTAACCACT
>JAGNTI010000102.1:2954-5406 GCA_017987615.1 Sediminibacterium sp.
CATGGCATTAAAATTTAGTTACCTAAAGTTACTTTAAAACTTGCGGGTATAGGCACGAATTTTGGTAAACAGCCTGTAGTAGTACTCCTGGTTAAATAGTTGAGCGTCTGCCATGGCTTTAACCACTAAAAACACACTGATAGGAAGTAAAATAAAGGTAGAAAGCCACATACCCATAAGTGGAGAAAGCTGTGCCGATTTTACAAACTTTTCTCCAAACGTATTAAAGAGGTGAAATATCACAAAAAAGATAATGGCAAATACTAGTGGCGTGCCAAGTCCGCCTTTTCTAATGATGGAACCCAGCGGTGCGCCAATTAAAAAAAGCACAAGGCATGCTGCAGATAATGTAAACTTCCGGTGCCACTCAATTTGATGCAGTTGCATCGATGTTTCACGCTCTCTGTAATCGGCGGCTAGGTAGTTTACATTGTTTTTAATACCTGTTACTTGATTAGAAGCGCTTTCGATGCATTCGTTTTGAATAGAATCAGGAATGGCTTCATCAAAGTTTTTGTATTTTTTTTTGATGCCCGCTTTAGCAGCAGCAGACATTGTCCAACCGGTGTCGGTGGTATAGCGCGCAAAACGTATATATGGGTTTACTTCTTTTCGGGTTCTTGCCGTGTACATGCTATCTACGTTGCCAATAGAATCGATAGCGGTATTGAGTTGTCGTACGCTTAACATTTTTGGATCGTAGAAACTACTGTCTCCACTTTTTTTAAGCTGAAAACTTTTTAAGTCAAATATTTTTTTATACTGCTTAAAACCCATTCGGATAAATTCTGTTTTGGGTGTGCCTCTTACACCTCTCTCTTCGTAACGCCATCCATTTTTTAATATAAATTCTAAATACTTTTTATCCTTTGTAACACGCATGATACCGCTTTCGGCAAAGAGTACATTGTCTTGTAGGCTGTAATTTTTTTCAAACAATACAATGTCATGAATGACGCTATCGTTTTTTTCTTTTTTGCCTAATTTAATAACGTAGCCGTCGAGCTTATCATAAAACACGCCTTCTTTGATGTCGATGGCTGGTTTTGCAACAATGATATCAAATTTTAAGGTTGCTAATTTAAGTTGCGTTACAGGAATAATATTATTGGCAAATAAAAATGCAAGGCCACTTAAAAAAATAGTAATCACTACCAGTGGGCGCATGAAGCGAACAAGTGGAATACCAGCTGCTTTGATGGCAACTAGTTCGAAAGACTCGCCTAAATTTCCAAATGTCATGATGGAAGAAAAAAGAAGCGCGAGTGGAAGTGCTACTGGCACCCATGATAAAGTAACAAGGCCTATTAAATATAAAAGGGTAGGAAGGTCTAGTCCTTTACCCACTAGATCATCGATGTACAACCAAAAAAACTGCATGGTGAGTACAAACAAAGAAATTAGAAATGCACCAATAAACGGTCCAATAAATGAACGGATAATGAGTATGTCTAATTTTTTAATCAAAGCGCTGCAGGGTTCTTTTAAAGAAGATAACTTTTGATAGGAAGCAGGCGCACAAAAAATGAAAACCTAGGCACCTAGTCTGTGAAACAGTTCTTTCACTTGGTATTCCCAAAGTTGACTTTGATCTTTGATTTCATTTTTTTCAGCGAAATCTTTGATAATCAAAACCGTTTGATTTGAAATTTCTGTTTTTTCAATTCTGAATTCGAAGTATTCGTTTTTTTCGGAATGAAGCCATTGGTACTTAATAAATTTATCTTGCTCCTTTTCAATGACTTGTGCTTTGTCCGGAACACCGCCTCCCCATGAAAAACTAAATTCTCCGTCCCATTCGTCCACTTTGTCGGCGAACCACTCTTGTAAACCGGCCGGCGTTGATAAAAACTCAAATAAAATACCTGGAGAGCATCTCACTGGAAATTCTATTGTAAATAATTGCTTCTTACTCATTTCTTTCTCTATTTTACTACCCTTGTAGTCACGCAATAATATTAAATAATCTAACCCCGCCAAATGTTTTTTTATACCACTCGTGTATATCTGCGGGAAATACTGGGTAGCATTCCTGTGTAATTATATATTGTATTGATAATCAATTAATTATAATAATATCTGCCCGCTCTAATTTTTGCAAATACTTGTCAAAAAATGGTTAAAATTAGTTTCAGTTCAACCTATATTTGCAGCCCGAGCTATTATTGGCTGGGTTTATTAGCGAAAATCAAGCAGTTATGTTTCAAGGTTTATCGGAAAAATTAGAAAGTGCGTTCAAGAATTTAAAGGGCGAAGCGCGCATCAATGACCTCAATATTGCCAATACCATCAAGGATATTAGACGTGCACTTATTGACGCCGACGTTAACTTTAAAATAGCCAAAGAATTTACCGAAAAAGTTAGGGACAAAGCCGTTGGTCAAAAAGTAATCAACGCGGTAAGTCCTGGACAATTGATGGTAAAAATTGTGCAAGATGAATTAACAGAATT
>JAGNTI010000103.1 GCA_017987615.1 Sediminibacterium sp.
ATTGTTGAAACCCCCAAAGGAATTTTGGCAGCTTGGTTTGGCGGTAAATTTGAAGGCGATAAAGAAGTAAATATATATGCAAGCTGGCTGGTTAATAATAAATGGTCTGCTCCATTTATTATTGCAGATGGTTTTATAAATGACTCAACCAGATACGCTTGTTACAATCCCGTTTTATTTTTAGCGCCCAACAATGAGCTCTTATTATTTTATAAAATAGGGCCTTATGTACAAGGCTGGACAGGTTGGATGAAAAGATCAACCAATTATGGTGCGACTTGGAGCGCAGCAGAAAGGCTACCTGATGGCATATTAGGGCCTATCAGAAACCAGCCCTATGTTGTCGGCGACACACTTATTTGCCCATCAAGTACAGAAAAAAACGGATGGAAAGTGCATTTCGAATACACGACTAATAATGGTAGGTCTTGGACAAAGGGTCCAGATTTAAATGATGCGAGTCCAATTACGGGTATTCAGCCCGCGGTTTTAAACCACAGCAAGGGTGTTTTACAAGCGCTTACGCGAAGTCAAAATGGAACGGTTAATGAAACCTGGAGTTATGATAATGGTAAAACATGGGCGCCCTTACAGCAAACCGGCTTAATCAATAACAATTCAAGTATTGATGCTATTACATTACAAGACGGCAGACATTTATTAGTATACAATCATTGCGCTGCACCAAGTAGATCGCCTCTTAATATAGCTATCTCAAAGGATGGAAAAAATTGGGAACCCTTACTAGTATTGGAAAATGAAATAGATGCCGAATTTTCTTATCCTTACCTCATTCAAACAAAAGATCAAAAAGTGCACATTACATATACTTGGAAAAGAAAAAAAATAAAGCACGTTGTGTTAAGGGTTAGGTAAGTGAAGCACAGCGGTAATTTCACGAAACAAGCTTTCTTTTTCAATTTCATCAAATTGTATACTGCCTTTATGGATGCTTGCAATGAGTTTAGTGATTGCAATGCCAATACCAAGCCCTTGTTGCTCTGCCACTTCTCTATGGTGTTGTTCAAATAAACGGTATTTATTGAGCGCCGCAGCAGTTGTGTGGGCAGTATGATTGCTAATACGAATGCTTCTGCCAGCGCTGTCTTCAAAAATACGAACACGAATGGGGGTGCCTTTTTCTGAAAATTTGCAGGCGTTTTCAATTAATTCTTTAGCAGCGGTATGAATAAGTTTAGAAAAAAATAAAGGTGGTTTTGGCTCGGTGTAATCGAGGTCTTTGTCGCGGCCGTGTTTGTGCATGACACTTTTTATCACATCCATAATATGATGAGGATCAGGTGTGCCTTCGTCAGGAATTTCTTTTAATTGTAACGCTTTTTGAAGTGTGTAATAAGTATTTATTTTACCGTAGGTATTAAGTAAGCGCTCTGCACTGATGTGTAAATAACTACAAAGGCTTTGTAATTTTTCATTGTTCAGGCTTATGGCATTTTCAGCAATGAGGGTATTAAAATTAATGATACCATTCATGGGGTTTTTAAATTCGTGCCCCACCATGAGTTCAATTGTTTTTTCTAGTAGTGCTGCTTTTTGGCTTTGTAGTTGGTTTAGTTTTTCGTGCTTGATAAGTCTGGTTTCTATGGCAGTTAACAAATCTTTTCTTTTAAAGGGTTTGTGCAGGTAGTCGTCGGCTCCTAAGTTCATGCCAGTTCTTAAATCGTTGGATTGCACTTTGGCTGTTAAAAAAATAAAGGGGGTAACAAAACTCGGATCTTTTTTGAGTGCGGTAAGTAAAGAAAAACCATCCATTTCGGGCATCATAATGTCGCAGATGATTAAATCGAATGGATTGTGCATGAGCGCCTTTATGCCTGCAGCACCATTTGCTATGGGGGTTACCTCGTAGCCCGCCATTTCTACAATTTCTTGTATCGAATCTCTAATGTCTTGTTCATCTTCAATCACTAATATTTTTTTCATTCAAACTTGTTGTAGGGGAAACTAATGTATATCGCTGTTCCTTTATGGATGCTACTTTTTATATGAATTTGCCCAAGGTGCTGCTGTACTAGATAATGTACAAGCATTAGGCCCAGTCCAGTCCCTTCAATATTGCCTACATTGCTACCTCTTACAAATGCAGTAAAAATTTCATGTTTGTATTTTTCAGGCATCCCAATGCCTGCATCCACTACAAGCAGGGTCCACTTGTTTTTTTCAAATCGAATTTGTGCTTTTGGTGCTGGTTTGCCTGCCGAATATTTACAGGCGTTTGAAATCAAATTTTCAAATATCATTTGTAGCATATTGCTATCGGCAATTTGCATTGTACGCGTACCTTTTGTAGAGATAACAATATTTCTACCGTCTTTGTAAGGCATAAATGATTCTGCGGCTACTCTATGTAAAATAGATACCACATTGCAGCTACTTAATTGCAAGGCCAGGTTACCTGATTCAATTTTACTAATGAGTAAAAAGTCTGTGAGTAGCTTGGTCATTTTGTCTACTTGAATCGTAATTCTGGTCAAATATTTTGACGCCGCTATGGGTGTTTTTTGAAACTGATTGGCTACTTGCATTTCCAAAATTTCGGCGCTCGATAATATAATGGACAAGGGCGTTCTTAGTTCATGTGAAACAAGGTTAATAAAATTTGATTTTAATTGACTTAACCGCTTTGCAGCGCGTTCCGCTTTTTTATGTTCCTGCTCTGCTCTAATAACATCAGTGATATTGGTAAAAAAAACAGCCACATGTAGCTTGTTGGTATTGTAGTCGGTAAATTTTGTAAAATGATAACTTAAGCGAACTTTATTTTTTTGAGTATCTAGTAGCCAAGCCACTTTGCTTGGATGAGCGTACTGTTCTGAAACAGCATAGGATGTAAAGTTTTTTAAAAAATGACCACCACTGCTTTTTATCGTATCAAAAATATTTTTTGTTGTAGAACCCAGTGTTTGCCGCCACATAGGATTGCTGTATGTTAACTGGCCGTCGTGTGTGCAAACGATAACGAGCTGCTCCATGGCGTCAATTAAGTGCCTGAAGTCTTTTTCGCGCTCAATTTGTAGTTTTTCACGATTTCTAATATTGGTAATATTGATACCATAGCCAATTACAAAATCATGATGTCCATGCTGGTCCCTTACCGGAAAAAATTTCCGAAGATTGAATACTTGTTGTCCTTCTTTGTTTTTATTGACTTCTTCAAATTCAACTTGTACGCCTTCTGCTAATGCTTCCGTAAAATAAGATCTTCTATTAATGGCAAGCTCGACGGGTTTATTAAATGCTGCGCAGTAATCAAAATCATTTTTACCAATAATCCAACTTCTAGAATCACTAGCCGAGAGGGCAAGCTTATTTACATATAAATAAGTATGGTCGGTATCAAAAATGGCAATATCGGCGGGGATATTAAAAAGCAGCTGCTTATAAAATTCGTTTTCCTTTTGTAGCGCATGTATCAAATCCATAGAGTCCCCCATCTTTATTTGATTTTTAATTGTTGTAGCTGTGTCACTTCATTTGCAGCTTCTGTTAACAGTTCTAATAGCTTTGCTTTATTGATAGGCTTTTGGATGTACCCGCTAATATGACAAGGGTCTTCTTTTTTTATAAAATTTTGGTAACTGGTAGCACTAATTACAATGATGCGGGTAAGCGGATACGCCTCTTTGTTGTTTTTGATGGCCTTAATTACTTCATATCCATCCATGATGGGCATATTGAGGTCAAGTAATATAATGGTAGGAATATTTTTACCCAGGTTTAATTGTCTCATTGCTTCCGCTCCATTGATGGCATCTGCAGTGATACAATCAAAGGATTGCAGCAAAAAGTGAAGTAAAGCCCTATTTACTTCGTCATCGTCTACTATGAGTAACCTACATTTTGAAACCTTCAAAAGCATATCATGACAAGCTAGCACTTTTGAGCATGAACCCCCATTTTTGACCCTGATTTAGCCCATGTATTTACCGCAAATTTTTTAGATGTCTTCGGCCTAAAGCCATAAATTAGCAAGTACATTCTAATATGTTACGATAAACCCTTGTTATGCAAATACTTAAATCTGCAATCCTTGCAACTGTTTTATGTGCTTTTTTAGGAACACCAACCATGGCGCAAACTAAAAAAGGAGGCAATTGGACCCAGCTTTTTAACGGCAAAGACCTAACTGGTTGGAAACAATTAAATGGCAAGGCAAAGTACGAAGTGATCAATGGTGAAATTGTGGGAGCAACTGTTTTGGGAGAGCCCAATTCATTTTTAGTTACCGAAAAAAACTATGGCGATTTTATATTGGAACTAGAATTCAAATTAGACGATATGATGAATTCTGGTATCCAGTTTAGAAGTGAAAGCAAGCCTGAATATTTAAATGGCAGAGTGCATGGATACCAGTTTGAAATAGATCCGTCACCTAGGGCCTGGACGGCAGGTATTTATGATGAAAGTAGACGCGATTGGTTGTATCCAGTTTCCTATAACGAGCCCGCAAAAACTCTTTTTAAATTTCAGGCATGGAACAAGTGCCGCATCGAATGTATTGGCAATAGTATCCGTACTTTTTTAAATGGTAAATCGGTAGCAAGTTTAGTGGATGATCTAACACCCGCTGGATTTATTGCGCTGCAAGTGCATTCAATTGGTAAAGCAGAAGAAGCAGGTAAAAAAATTAGATGGAGAAATATCAATATTCAAACAGCTAATTTGCAACCTACACCACTTGATCCCACTTTTGTTGTCAACCTAATACCCAATCATGTGTCTGAGCAAGAAAAAATGCAAGGGGTGCATTTACTTTTTGATGGCAAAACCACAAACGGTTGGAGAGGCGCTTACAAAGCAGGTTTCCCGGAAAAAGGCTGGAAAGCAAGTGATGGCATTTTAACAGTGCAGTCATCGGATGGCGCAGAATCTACCAATGGTGGTGATATTGTTTCTGAAAATGAGTACGATGCCTTTATTTTTCAATTTGAATTTAAAATCACCGCAGGTGCTAATAGTGGCGTAAAATACTTTGTTACAGAAAAAGAAAACAATGCTGGTTCGGCCATTGGCTTAGAATATCAGATACTGGATGATGCCCTGCATCCGGATGCTAAATTGGGGTCTATTGGTAATAGAACCCTTGGTTCACTCTATGATTTAATTCCTTCCGTTAAAGAAACTCGTGCGCGCCGTAAAATTGGCGAGTGGAATAGAGGAATGATTAAAGTAGCAAAAGATGGCACGGTATCGCATTATTTAAACGGATGGAAAATGCTCGAATACAAAAGAGGGGAGCAATATTTTTATGCACTAGTAGCTAAAAGTAAATATGCCAACTGGCCTAATTTTGGCATGGCACCTAAGGGACGTTTATTACTGCAAGACCATGGCAACGAAGTTTCTTTTAGAAGCTTAAAAATGCAAGTGCTTAACTAATATT
>JAGNTI010000104.1:0-1229 GCA_017987615.1 Sediminibacterium sp.
TCAAATTTCTTACGAACGGTATAGAACAACCTTAAGTCCTAAAGTGCATAAAGAGCAGCCTACACCAGGCGCGGGCGTTTTACTAGATTTAGGGCCACACCTTGTAGACCAGGCCATTCAACTTTCAGGTATGCCTACGTCTATTTTTGCAGATGTGCGCATCACAAGATCCGTATCGCTTGTGGATGATTATTTCACACTCATTTTATACTACCCTACCCACCGCATACTACTTACCAGCGGTATGGTATTTATGCAGCAAGGGCCTGGTTATAAAATTTATGGCACCAAAGGTTGTTTTATAAAAAATAGATCCGATGTGCAAGAAGATTTATTATTAGCGGGCCACAAACCAGGCGGTGAAAACTGGGGTAAAGAAGATCCAAAAAATTACGGCACACTTACAACCGATACAGACGGCGTAATTACAAGTGCCATTATTGAAAGCGAGCGTGGCGATTACGGAAAATATTATGAAGCAGTTGCCGCAGCTATACTAGAAAATAAACCGGTACCCGTTACACCACAAGAAGGAATTAATATTATGAAAGTACTAGTAGCCGCTAAAAAAAGTAACGAAACAAAACAAGTGGTTCACTTATAAACCTTTGTATGGCGCACCCGTATATTATTCAAATAAAAAAAGAATTTGCTGCATCCGCTAATGCTACAAAAGCAGCAGGTGCTAAAGCATATTTACTGCATCAGTTTGAATTTTATGGACTCCAAACACCAGAGCGACGCAGCATTTGTAAAGCGTTTTACAAAACATATCCTGTAACAAGCCATACTACCCTTGTTACCATTATTAAAGAAGCTTTTGCTGCTCCCGAGCGTGAACTACATTATTTTGCTATCGAACTACTTGCTTTTCACCACAAATTGTGGACAGATAAAACAATCACCATTATTGAATGGATGCTTACGCATAAAAGTTGGTGGGACAGTGTAGATTCTACCAATTCAAATGTGTTAGGAAAATATTTTATCAAATTTCCGGCGCTGCTAGAACCTACTACCAATAAATGGAATCAATCCAGTAATATTTGGTTGCAGCGCATGAGTATTTTATTTCAGTTACCTTACAAAGAAAATACCAATACGCAGCTATTAGAAAAATACATTGTTAACCGCATAAACACCAATGAGTTTTTTGTGAACAAAGCCATTGGCTGGGCGCTGCGCGCCTATGCGTATACCAATAAAAAATGGGTAATTCGTTTTGTAAA
>JAGNTI010000104.1:1329-5356 GCA_017987615.1 Sediminibacterium sp.
CGCAGCTATTAGAAAAATACATTGTTAACCGCATAAACACCAATGAGTTTTTTGTGAACAAAGCCATTGGCTGGGCGCTGCGCGCCTATGCGTATACCAATAAAAAATGGGTAATTCGTTTTGTAAAGGACCACCCACAATTATCTAATTTATCTAAGCGCGAAGCGCTTAAACATCAATAATTATATGGAAGCCACCACGCACAATAGTAGATTTCAAAAAGCAAGAAACTATAAAAGAAAATGGGTAACCATTAAAGCAGAAATTAAAAGTACCTTGTTTATTTTACTAGGTATTATGGCTGCGGGCTTTGGCCTTAACGGGTTTTTATTACCCAATAAATTTATTGATGGTGGCGTAACGGGTGTTTCACTATTATTAACGGAGCTTACGCAACTACCCTTTTCGGTTCTCATCATTTTAATTAATATCCCCTTTATATTTTTAAGCTACTTTACTTTAGGAAAATCATTTGCCATTAAAACATTACTAGCCATCATTGGGCTAGGTCTATGTGTTGCACTCGTTCATTTTCCAATCATCACCAATGACAAATTACTGGTAGCCGTATTTGGCGGTATATTTTTAGGTGCAGGAATTGGACTTACCATCAGAGGTGGTGGTGTTATTGATGGCACTGAAGTACTCGCTATTTATATCAGTAAAAAAATGGGCGTTACCATTGGAGATATCATTATCATCATCAATGTGCTCATTTTTGGATCCGCCGCTTTTTTACTTTCTATCGAAGCCGCACTTTATTCGATGATCACCTACTTTGCAGCGTCTAAAACACTCGATTTTATTATTGAAGGTATTGATGAATACATAGGTGTGACCATCGTTTCATCGCACTGCAAAGAAATAAGGGACATGATTGTACAAACCATGGGCCGAGGTGTAACCGTATACAAAGGAGCCAAAGGAGTTGGTAAAAGAGGCGAACGTGACGACATTGATATTATCTATACCGTAATTACCAGACTTGAAATCAATAAACTTAATACAGAAATTGAAAAAATAAGCCCTACTGCTTTTGTGGTGATGACATCTGTAAAAGATACCAAGGGTGGTATGATCAAGAAAAAAGCGCACAAGCACTAAATACAAATGGCCGCACAAGTGCGGCCATTTGGCGGGTCAAAAAATTTTTGCCCTTACATTTTTTTAGCGTCTTCTATAAATTTAGCAAGTCCAATATCTGTTAGAGGATGTTTTAATAATCCTAAAATAGAATCAAGTGGACATGTGCACACATCAGCACCAGCTTCTGCAGCCTTAACAATGTGTAGCGCATTTCTAATAGATGCTGCTAATATTTCAGTTTTAAAACCTTGGATATCATAAATGTGACGGATTTGACCAATCAGTTCCATTCCATCCCAAGAGCT
This sequence comes from Sediminibacterium sp., assembly GCA_017987615.1. Taxonomy (GTDB): domain Bacteria; phylum Bacteroidota; class Bacteroidia; order Chitinophagales; family Chitinophagaceae; genus Sediminibacterium. The sequence continues at coordinate 2,721 of JAGNTI010000104.1, forward strand.
GTCGTCAATTCTTCCAATAAATGGAGACACATAGGTAGCACCTGCTTTAGCAGCAAGTATTGCTTGACCCGCACTAAATACTAGGGTACAATTGGTTCTGATACCATTATCGGTAAACCATTTGATTGCTTTAATACCATCTTTAATAAGTGGCACTTTTACCACAATATTTGGATGTATCGCTGCTAGTTTTTTACCTTCTTCTACCATGGTAGCAAAGTCCGTAGAAAGCACTTCGGCACTAACATCACCATCTGCCATTTCGCAAATAGTTTTGTAGTGGTTAGCGATGGCTTCTTCGCCTTTTACACCTTCTTTAGCCATTAACGTTGGGTTGGTTGTAACACCATCCAAAATGCCTAAATCGTAGGCTTCTTTAATTTGAGCGAGGTTGCCCGTGTCAATAAAAAACTTCATGGTTTTTCTGTTAAATGTAAATTCCCCGAAATAGACGGGGAATAAAAAAAATGGCAGGCTACTCACATCGCACCGCTCAACCGCTTATCCTTGCTGTATTCCTACCCTGGGGAGGTTCTGCAGGAGCTGGTCGTGTAAGACCTGCCGGTGCAAAAGTAAGGTTTGCCCTCAATTCTCCCTAATTTTTAACGGATTAAATAAGCCAAACTATCTGATTCCGAGCTGATTTCGAGAATTTACCTTGGCAAAGCCAATTAACTCGTCATGTCGGCCCCCTAATGACCTGTAGTAGTAAAATACCGTGTAATCGTTTTCAGTTTCCCAAAAATTACCCTCGGTGGGGGCAAAAGAAGCGGTGTAAAAAGGAGTCCCCTTTTCTTTGGTAAGGTAGGTATAATTATAGAAACCCTGTTTTAATAGCAGGGTTCTGGTATAAGCACCAACACTTGGGTCAAATTCCATTTTTGCGGTATCCCCAAGGGTATGTCCGGTAAGTTGCCCCACCAAGTAAATTTCTTTGTTGGGTAGGGCTTTTAAACCAGCAGGTACGTAGGTGAAATTCACATAGGCATAATCTCCTTGCCACCAAGGGTTAATCAGTTCGGTACTTGCAATTGAAGTCCAACCATTGGTATCCATGTAAAAAACAGCCCGCTGATCATTTCTTGTAAAATCCGGTTTGACAGTAATCGTTACTGGATTTTTACTTCTATCTGTTCTAACAACACGGTCCGATTCAAAACGCAAACTTCTAATATCAACCCAACGAAATTCTTTGCCGGCTTCAAAAACCTGATGCGCGTCTTCTGTGGAATACTCAAAATTTTTACCTCTAATAAAAGTAGGTTGTGTAATAAAGCCAGCACCAGTATGTAAATTATTTTGTTCGATTAGGAGTTTGGTTTGCTTTGCAGGGCTTAAAATATTTAACTCTTTAGTGCCTACATTTACCTGCACTTTTTGATGCGTGCGCATAATGTCAGAACCATAAGGTTGCATGATACCAGCACCTAGCGTTACTTTTTCGTCAAGCACATACAACCTTTTTGTAAATGCAAGTTTTGATGTATCGTTGTCTAAAAAAACTTTTAAAATATAATTTCCACTTTTTGTAGGCACACAATTTTTTTCTGGGAGTAGCACTTGATAATGCACATAGCGTGTAGCAGAAACACTGGACACTCTGTACATACTAATTCTATTTTGCGGAAAGCCTCCTATATAATCAAATGGATTTAACATAGCAGGTGTCCAGTCAGCGTTGCAAAGTTGAAACGTATAAAAATAATTTTTAGGGACACCCGACAAGTCATCAAAATGAAGTTCCAATGCATCCGACGATTGAAGCCTAATCAGTGGTATAGATTGTTGATCGTTTTGCTGAAATAACAGTGCCGTTTTAATATTGGACATATAAATTTGGTCCGGAGCACGCTGCGCTTTGCTGGCTGTAACAACAACAAAGAGTAATAGTAGCCAACTGGTCCAATATTTATGGGATAGATTCATGCTTACAAAAATACTATTCGTAATTTTACCAAAACAACCTTTTTGGGCCTATCCTACCATATTGCCAAACGCATCGCTTTTAACAAGCAGCAAAGTTTTTCCAGATTTATCATCCGGCTATCGGTGGCAGCTACTGCTGTCAGCATTATTGCCATGATTATCACCCTTGCTTTTGTGAATGGCTTTCAGGAAAAAGTAGCGGATAAAATTTTTGGCTTCTGGGGGCATATACGGGTTCAAAAATATGAAACGGGCAAATCCCTCATTTCCGAAGAGCTACCGCTCACCAAAAATAAAACTGTTGAAAATAGTTTGGCTACGGCGCCCGGTGTGGTATCCTATCAAAGTTTTGCCACTAAATCTGCGGTATTAGAATCCAATACTGAAATTGAAGGCGTACTCATAAAAGGCATCGAAAAAAATGAAACTCATACAGCACTAAAAAAGTTTTTAGTGGCTGGTAGATGGATGCAGTTTACAGATAGTATGTACAGCAAAGAAACCATTGTTTCAGACGCTGTTGCAAAGCAGTTGCAAATCAAAATCAACGACACCATCAAAGTGCATTTTGTTTCTACAAATGCAGATGCACAAAAAACCTACCGCAAATTAGTGGTGGTTGGCTTTTACCATACCGGCATAGACGAGTACGATAAACTATTTATGATTGCAGATATTAATTTAATAAGACGCATTAATAATTGGGAACC
>JAGNTI010000008.1 GCA_017987615.1 Sediminibacterium sp.
GCCACAATAAAACAGGACAGTGTAGAAATATTAAACGTATTTTTTCCATCCCCACCCGTACCCACAATATCCAGTAAATCATGCGTTCCTAAATTTACAGGAACAGCCAGCTCAAGTAAGGCATCTCTAAAACCTTGTAGTTCCGCAATGGTAATGCTGCGCATTAAAAACACAGTCATTAGAGAAGCTAATTCGCTATCATTATAGGCACCCGAAGACATAGACAGTAAAAGATCTTTAGCTGCCGCTCTAGTTAGCGTTTTGTGTTCGAATAAATATTGTAAAATCTTTTTCATTTTAATAACCAGTTTTTAATAACCGTTTCGCCACTTGGCGTTAAAACACTTTCTGGATGGAATTGAACACCACAAACATCATACACAGTATGCTCAATGGCCATAATCAATCCGTTTTCATCGGTGGCCGTTACTTTTAGCACATCTGGCAAGTCTTTGCTTGCAATAACCCAACTATGATAACGTCCTACTTCGACACTATCTTCTAAACCATTGAATAAATAATTAGTGTTATCAATTTTTATGGGGGTAGCAACACCATGATATACCGTAGTTAAATTTTCTAGTGTAGCACCAAACGCCTCACCAATGGCCTGATGACCAAGGCAAACACCAAGTATAGATTTAGACGCAGCATACTGCTTAATTAATGGAAGCAGCAGCCCCGCTTCTGATGGAATACCTGGCCCTGGAGACAATATAATTTTATCGTACTCCGCAACCTCTTCTAGCGTAATTTGATCATTTCTAACAACTGTCACTTTTTGATTCGTTATTTTTTCAACGAGGTGTACTAGGTTGTATGTAAATGAATCATAATTATCAAAAACCAATATTTTCATACCAACTACTTTTATATTCCAGCAGCTAAAACCACTGCTCGTTTTAATGCATTTAATTTATTGTTCACTTCTTGCAATTCACTTTCAGGACTGGATGAAACAACCACACCTGCCCCTGCTTGATAATAGAGTGTATTGTCTTTACTTAAAAAGCTACGAATCATAATGGCATGGTTAAAATCACCATTAAAGCCTACAAAGCCAATAGCGCCACCATAATAGCCGCGTGCCGTTGGTTCCAACCCGTCTATAATTTCTAGTGCCTTAAATTTTGGCGCACCACTTAATGTACCGGCAGGAAATGTTTGCGCTAACACACTAAACGGATTTGCATCAGCTCCTAATGTGCCCACCACTTCGCTCACCAAATGAATCACATGCGAATAAAATTTGACCTGCTTGAACTGACTAACCGTTACCGCAGTGCATGACCTACTTAAATCATTACGCGCAAGATCAACAAGCATTACATGCTCTGCATTTTCTTTGGCGTCTTCTAATAGTTTTGCAGAAAGCGCTTTATCTTCCTCATCATTTCCTGTTCTTTTAAATGTTCCTGCAATTGGATGCATCACGGCTTTATTGTTTCGAACAATTAGCTGCGCTTCTGGAGATGACCCCATTAATTTATAATCACCATAATCAAAGAAAAATAAATACGGTGAAGGATTAACGCTCCTTAAAGCGCGGTATACATTAAACTCATCTCCTTTAAAGGACTGTTCAAATCTTCTACTGAGTACAATTTGAAAAACATCCCCACGTAAACAGTGTTGAATACCTTTTTCTACCATGGCCTTATACGCGTCGTCTGTAACATTTGAACGCTCATCACCAACTGGGTTAAATGGAAACTGCGGCACGTCTTTGTTTCGAATAAGGGATTCGATAAGTGAAGTGTCTGCTTCTTCGCTTGCTAGCAAATTTTGACAAATAAATAATTCGTCTTTATAATGATCAAATACAATAACGTACTGATACAACCTATAACGAATGAGTGGAATATTTGTGTTTTTTGCTTCGGAAAATGAAATGGTTTCAAATAAAGGAATAGCATCAAAACTGGTATACCCAAATAATCCTTGGGCAAAATTAGTTTCTTTGTGCGCATGGGGCACCACTTGGTAGCCCTGCATATAACTCCACAACTGTTGATCGATTTGTGAACCAGCTACCTCCTTTTTTATAGGATCTTGGTTGGGATATTTTAGTTCGATGGTTTTTGAATCTCTAACTTCAATACCACCAATAGCATTAATACATATAAAAGAGTAGCTATTTTCTGCAACATGAGCATCGGTACTTTCTAGTAAGATCGTATCTCTAAAACGGTCTCTTAAACGCAGGTAAATACTAACGGGCGTATACACATCCGCTAACATTCTTTTGCTCTCTGTACGTAAATCAATTTTTTTCATAGGATATAAATAAAAAGCCCCGACTTATGATCGGGGCTTTTGAAATTATTCAAAAAGTAGTGGACAGGCCATTACAATCCCCGATTGGAGTTAGTATGCCACCACCACTTGTTATTTAATACTTGAACCATGGATACAAATTTAAGAAAGATTGACGGGTTAGGCCAATTTTTTTTCTAGAAAAGGGATTCGGCCACAATTAAATCTTGGGGGCGTGTAATCTTAAGATTACTATACTCCCCTTCTATTAAACGAACCGTGTGCCCTGCGGCTTCCACCACGGTAGCTTCATCGGTAAAGCTAGCCTGGTAGGGCTGTTCAAAAGCAGGCAATAATAGGGTGCTTAAAAAGGTTTGTGGGGTTTGTATGATTTTAACCAGGTTTCGGTCCACAACCTGGTGGGTATCCCCTGAAATAAGCCTTATACTATCGGTAGCAGTAACAGCTGGTATAGCCGACCCGTGAACCAGGGCCTGTTCGTAGCATTTTTTAATTAAATCACTAGACACGAGGCATCTTACCCCATCATGCACAAAAATTACGCCTGGCTCTTTAATAGCCTTTAAACCATTTTTTACAGAATCAAATCTGGTTGCACCACCCGCAATAAACTGAATATGCGAAAGTTGGGCAGGTTCAAAATAAGTAGCCGCTTCCTCCAAATAAGAAGCTGGCAATACCAGAACAATTTGAATATCGTAATAGGCATAAAAAAACTGTTGCACGGTATGCCAAATGATGGGCCTACCTTTCAAATGCAAAAATTGTTTAGGCACATCCGTACCCATTCTTACACCTGACCCACCCGCAACAATTACTGCCGTTTTTTTCATTGTCATTTATTTATAAATAGCTATTGCAGACTCGCCTTTACTATTTTGAAATGCGCGGTACATACCTGCACTATTAAACACCATCGCCGTATTGCCTTTGGCATCTACACCAATCATTCCGCCTTCACCATTAAGTGCCATTAATTTTTCATGCACGACTACTTCCATAGCAGCTTGTAAACTAAGGCCTTTATATTCCATGAGGCAACTAACATCGTAAGCTGCAACGGATCTGATAAACATTTCGCCATGACCCGTACAACTTATTGCACAGGTTTTATTGTTGGCATAGGTTCCACTTCCAATAATAGGACTATCGCCAATACGCCCATATTTTTTATTGGTCATACCACCTGTAGAAGTTGCGCCAGCAATATTCCCAAGACTGTCACATGCAACAGCACCCACGGTTCCAAACTTTTTATCTTTTAATAATTCCTCTAGGTGATGATTGGTATGATCTAGTGAATAGGAATCAGAATCGCGAATAGCTTTCCACTGATCATATCTAAATTGAGAATAAAAATATTCGTCGGGCGCTAACACCACACCTTGCTTGATTGCAAAATCGTTGGCGCCTTTACCACTTAAAAAAACGTGGTTGCTATTACGCATCACTTCGGTAGCGAGCTGAATAGGATTTTTAACATTGCGAACTGCGGCGATAGCCCCTGCTTCTAATGTAGCGCCGTCCATAATGGCAGCGTCCATTTCTTGTAATCCTTTTTTGGTAAACACACTACCCTTTCCTGCGTTAAATAAAATATTATTTTCTAGCGTAAAAATAGATGCCTGAATTGCATCCACCGCAGAACCTCCATTTTTCAAGATGGAATAACCTGCATCCATCGCTTCTTGCAATCCGTTTTGATAGGCCTGCTCTAGCGCAGGAGACATATCTTCTTTTAAGATAGTACCTGCTCCTCCATGTATAACCAATGAAAATTGTTGCATAGTTTACTATTTAATTAAGCCAATAGTAGTTTACATTCAGCAAGTAAACGCGATTTATTAATAGCCGCGGTACCTACTTCTTCACAAACAAGTCCACCTGCAATGTTGGCCATTTCAGTGGCGAGTTCAATATTTTTTGTTGCTGCATATACTAGTGACGCAACAGCAATAACGGTATCGCCTGCCCCACTTACATCTGCAATGGATCTAACGTGTGTAGGAATAATTTTTGCAGTATCACCCGTGTCATAAAACATTCCTTTTTCTGACAAAGTGATAAGCGATATTTGATGTGCTAAATGCGTTTTAAGTGCCGCATGTACCGCTCTTAAATTATCGAGTGTAACAGAAGCGATAGGCACTTGCAATCCTTCTTTAACTTCTTTCAAATTAGGTTTAAAAAGTGTTACACCTTTATATGCTAAAAAGTTATTTTTTTTAGGATCTACAGACATAACAATATTTCGTGCGGTGCAAATAGCAATAGCTGCCTCAATAAATGTTGGCGTTAAAACCCCTTTGTCATAATCTTCAAAAATAACAACGTCTGGATTTTTTGCATCTAAGCAAGCAACGAATTTTTGTAGCAATACCGCTTCAATATCAGTACTAATTGGCGTTGTAATTTCTGCATCAAGGCGCATCATTTGCTGATTGCGACTCATTACACGCGTTTTATTGGTAGTAATGCGGGAAGCATGTGTAAGTAAATAACTGGTGTCAATATGGTCTGCTTCAAATAACGATTGAAGTAAAGCACCATCTGCATCTGAACCAATTACGGATACGATGGTTGTTTGCGCTCCCAGTGCAACTGTGTTTAAAGCTACATTGGCAGCACCACCTACGCGGTGTTCTTTACGCTGAAGTGCCACAACCGGCACGGGCGCTTCTGGAGATATACGGTCTACCTGACCCCACCAATAGGTATCAAGCATAACGTCTCCAATGATTACAACTTTTAGCTTGCTAAAGTCTATGAAAAGTTGGTCAAAATTTGTCATGTTTATTTTTTATTACTTCGCACTGCAAGGTAATACAAAGGAATGCCTAATAGTGCAATAATGAGCCCAGGCCATGTAAAATTAGGCTTATAAATGATCAATAATACACAAAACAGGGTTCCCATTAAAACATAGATAGCCGGTAAAACAGGATAACCTACCGCTTTATAAGGACGCTCCATTTCTGGGCGTTTTTTGCGTAAAATAAAGATGCCTATAATGGTTAATACATAAAATATCACCACAATAAATGAAACCATATCTAGTAGGTCGCCATATTTACCACTTAAGCATAATAGCGCTGCTACCACACATTGTGCCCATAAGGCCCACTCTGGTACTGCATTTTTATTAAGGGTAGATGCCTTTTTAAAAAACAAACCATCTTGTGCCATGGTGTAATACACCCTTGCACCAGCTAATATTAGACCGTTGTTACAGCCAAACGTAGAAATCATAATCATGACTGCAATTACATAAGTACCTATATTTCCAAAAATAGCATTCGCGGAAGATACAGCTACCCTGTCTGCTGGTGCGTGTGCAATATCATTTAATGGAAGCACACTGATGTACATGAGGTTAGCAGATACATAAATAATGGTAACAATGAGTGTACCTAAAAATAAACTGAGTCCAATATTGCGTTTTGGATTTTTAATTTCACCTGCAATAAATGTTACGTTATTCCATGCGTCACTACTAAAAATTGAACCCACCATTGAAGCCGCGATGGCGCCAAAAATAGCAAGACCTATAACGGGTGTAGTACTATTGTCTGCAGCAATGGTTTTCATAGACCAAGCGTCCTGCCAATTGGCATTCCAAATTTCTGATTTAGCGGCCAGTAAAAAACCAAAGCCGATGAGTCCAAAAAGAGAAACAAGTTTGGTTACCGTAAAAGTGGTTTGAATGAGCTTACCACCCTGTACCCCTTTGGTATTGATATAGGTTAATAAAATAATAATGGCGATGGAGACCAGCTGTGCCGGATAAATTTTTAGTACCCCCAACTGAAAAATAATATTGGCATCCGTCATTTCTAATGCTGGAAAGAAGTAGCCCGCAAATTTACTAAACGCGACACCCACGGCTGCGATGGTGCCGGTTTGAATTACCGAAAAAAAGCTCCAACCATATAAAAATCCAAGAAGTGGATTGTAAGACTCTTTTAAGTACACGTACTGACCTCCTGCTTTTGGGAACATGGCACTTAGCTCGCCATAACTTAAAGCCGCTGTTAGCGTCATAAAGCCCGTTATAAGCCATACTGCTACTAACCAGCCTGCAGAGCCCACATTGCGGGTAATATCTGCACTTACAATAAAGATACCAGAACCAATCATGCTACCAGCCACAATCATGGTGGCGTCCAGTAACCCTAATGATGGTTTAAAATCAGTTGTAGTTGTACTCATAAAAAAAAGTTCTGTTGGTTAAAACAGAACTTCAAGATAATTAAAAAAAATAAGAAAGTAGACCCCTATTTTTTTGCTTTGTACAATTCATTTAAACCTTTTACAAGGTCTGAAGTAATATCGTAAGCAGTGTCTTTGTAGTACATAGAAAGCATATCTGAATTGTTACCCAAAATAAAGGCGTAACCTTTAGCTTTATTGTAATCCGCTAAATAATCCGTAATTTTTTTCTTTACGTCTTGTAATTTTTTCATGCTTTCGTCCTGCATTTCATTATTCATCATTTGTTCTTTGCTCTTGAATGTTTTATCCATTTGCTGAAGCTCTTGTTGTCTAGCATTTACTTCTGCTTCTGACATACGCTGACCATTTTTTTGCAACTCTTGGTATTTTGCCGCAAACACTTCTTTTAATTGATTGAGCTCATTGTTATTTTGCTGCGCTTTTGCTTGAATAGAATTACTTACTTCTTTATAGTAATTAAACTGAGATTCTACTGAATCAATTTCAAAATAAGCGATTCTGAAATCACCAGATGCTACTGATTTAGAACCAGTTGCTACCGCAGACTTGCTGCCGCTAAATTGAAAATAAAATAAAACTGCAACAGCAATTCCTAAAACAACATTTAAAACGGTATTGATATTTTTCATGATACTAATTTATACATTTTATCTATTAAAAAGTAAAAGTAGGAAGTGTTGGCTTCCTACTTTTACAAATATACTAAGGCTATAAAATATTATTCTTCCTCATCAAAGCTCATCGCTTCGCGAGTAGTAGCTAATACTTCATATTCTTCTTTGCTTCCTACAATCATGTTCTCGAACTCTTTTTGTCCGGTACCTGCAGGAATCAAATGACCTGTAATTACATTTTCTTTAAGACCTAACATCAAGTCTTTTTTACCTTGTATAGCCGCTTGGCTTAATACTTTGGTTGTTTCTTGGAACGAAGCAGCAGAGATCCAACTTCTAACACCAAGAGACGCTTTGGTAATACCTAGTAAAACCGGTGTAGCCGTTGCAGGTTTTGCATCACGCACTTCCACTAGTTTTCTATCCGAGCGACGTAGAATTGAATTCTCTTCGCGTAGTTCTCTTAATGTTATAATTTGACCAGCTTTGTACGTTGCACTTTCGCCAGCTTCTGTAACTACTTTTTTGTCATAGATACGGTCATTTTCTTCGATAAAGTCAAATCTATCTTCTAGATCCTCCTCTAAGAATTTAGTATCACCAGCATCTACAATTTCAACCTTCTTCATCATCTGACGTACAATCACTTCTACGTGCTTGTCATTGATTTTTACACCTTGTAAACGGTAAACCTCTTGGATTTCATTTACAACGTACTCTTGTACTGCAAATGGTCCTTTAATAGCGAGGATTGCCGCAGGTGCAATTTGACCATCAGACATTGGCGTACCCGCTTTTACGAAGTCACCATCTTGAACTAGGATTTGACGCGTTAGAGGTACTAAGTACTTCTTGATCATGCCATCTTTAGACTCAACAATGATTTCTCTGTTACCACGCTTAACGCTACCAAATGCAACCACACCATCGATTTCACAAACAATCGCAGGGTTACCTGGATTTCTTGCTTCAAATAATTCAGTTACACGTGGAAGACCTCCCGTGATATCGCGGAGCTTACCTAAAATACGAGGAATTTTAACCATCACAAAACCAGCTTTTACTTCGTCGCCTTCTTCTACAGCGATGTGAGATCCTACTGGTAAGTTGTAATGCTTGTTGTCTTTTCCTTCTACAATGATAGTAGGTATTTTGGTTTTATCTTTTGTTTCAATAACCACTTTTTCACGGTGACCTGTTTGCTCATCGGCCTCATCACGGTAGGTAATACCTTCGAGTACGTTGTCAAATTTGATCTTACCGTTTTGCTCAGAAACGATAACGTTGTTGAATGGATCCCAAGTACAAATCACATCACCTTTTTTCACTTCTTGGCCATCTTTAACATTTAAGGTAGCACCGTAAGGAACGTTGTTGGTAATCATCAAACGGTCGTTTTTAACATCCGTGATTCTTACTTCACCTGTACGTCCAATAACAATTTTAGCTTTTTTGCCTTCGTTGTTTACAGTTTCTACCGTACGTAATCCGTCAAACTGAATGGTACCATCAAACTTAGCTACGAGTGTTGATTCGATAGAAGCAGATCCTGCAACACCACCTACGTGGAACGTACGAAGTGTAAGCTGTGTACCTGGTTCACCAATCGATTGCGCTGCAATAATACCTACTGCGTCACCACGCTGTGCGAGGTAACCAGTTGCTAAGTTTTTACCATAACATTTTACGCAAACACCACGCTTACTTTCGCAAGTAAGTACAGAACGAATCTCTACAGATTCGATACCTGCATCATCAATTTCTTTAGCAACATCAGAAGAAATTTCTTCGCCTGCATTGATAATTAATTGTTCCGTAACTGGATGGTAAACATTATGTAATGAAGTACGACCTTCAATTCTATCTGCTAATGCTTCAATAACATCTTCATTGTCTTTTAGTGCAGATGTAGCAATACCTCTTAAAGTACCACAATCATCATCTGCAATAACAACGTCTTGAGAAACGTCTACTAGACGACGAGTTAAGTAACCAGCATCCGCTGTTTTTAACGCCGTATCCGCAAGACCTTTACGCGCACCGTGCGTAGAGATAAAGTAATCTAATACGTTTAGACCGCTCTTAAAGTTAGACAAGATTGGGTTTTCAATTACCTCAGATCCTGCGCTACCACTCTTACGCGGCTTAGCCATTAGACCTCTAATACCTACTAGCTGCTTAACCTGTGTTTTACTACCACGAGCACCTGAATCAAGCATCATGTAAACAGAGTTAAAGCCTTGCTTATCTGTTTGCATTTCATGCATCAATGTTTCAGTAATTCTCGTATCCACACGACCCCAGATATCAATAACTTGGTTGTAACGCTCGTTATTGGTAATAAGACCCATGTTGTAGTTTTCCCAAACTTCTTCTACTTCTGCTTTAGCATTATCAAGTAATTCACCACGCTTATCAGGAACGATTAAGTCGTTTACGTTAAATGATAAACCACCACGGAATGCCATTCTAAATCCTAATGTTTTAATATCATCAAGGAATTTAGCGGTTGTAGGAACGTTTGTGATTTTAATAATATCACCAATGATATCTCTTAAAGATTTTTTAGTTAAAAGCGCATTGATATAACCTACTGGAGCAGGTACGTGTTGGTTGAATAACACACGACCAACAGTGGTATCAATTAATTTTTTAACAATCACACCACCTTCACGAACATTGGTTTTTACTTTGATGTTAGCGTGTAAGTCTACACGATTTTCATTGTACGCAATGATCACTTCATCCATGCTGTAGAAAGCCATGCCCTGTCCTTTAACGGTTTCAGTTTCGGTGGTTTTCTTACCCTTTGTAATGTAGTATAAACCAAGTACCATGTCCTGAGAAGGAAGGGTGATTGGCGTACCATTTTGTGGGTTAAGGATGTTGTGAGAAGAAAGCATTAATAACTGTGCTTCAAGTACCGCTGCACTGCTAAGTGGAACGTGTACCGCCATTTGGTCACCATCGAAATCCGCGTTAAACGAAGACGTTACGAGTGGGTGTAATTGAATGGCTTTACCTTCTACCAACTTAGGTTGGAATGCTTGAATTGACAAGCGGTGAAGTGTTGGGGCACGGTTTAATAATACCGGGTGACCTTTTAAAATATTTTCTAAGATATCCCAAATCACAGCTTCTTTTTTATCTACTAATTTTTTAGCAGACTTCACTGTTTTTACAATACCTCTTTCAATTAATTTACGAATAACAAATGGCTTAAATAATTCAGCAGCCATATCTTTTGGTAATCCGCACTCGTGCATTTTTAACTCAGGTCCTACAACGATTACAGAACGACCAGAATAATCCACACGCTTACCAAGTAAGTTTTGACGGAAACGACCTTGCTTACCTTTTAATACATCCGATAAAGATTTTAAAGCACGTCCACCTTCTGCTTTAACAGCATTAGATTTACGAGAGTTATCGAATAAAGAATCGATCGCTTCTTGTAACATACGTTTTTCATTACGTAAGATTACTTCTGGCGCTTTAATTTCTAACAAACGCTTTAAACGGTTGTTACGGATAATTACACGACGGTATAAATCGTTTAGATCCGAAGATGCAAAACGACCACCATCTAGAGGTACTAATGGACGAAGTTCTGGTGGAATAACTGGGATGTATTGCATCACCATCCACTCAGGCTTATTTACAATATGCGTACCTGCTTCACGGAAAGATTCTACAACGCTGAGGCGCTTTAAAGCATCTGCTTTACGTTGTTGAGATGTTTCGTTTGCAGCAGCATTACGTAAAGAGAAACTTAAACCATCTAAATCAATTCTTTGCAATAAACCGTGAACGGCTTCTGCACCCATTTTAGCGATGAACTTGTTTGGATCTTCGTCAGGTAAGAATTGGTTTTCTTTTGGTAAAGTATCTAATAAATCTAAGTATTCTTCTTCGGTTAAAAGATCACCCATGTTTAGGTTTTCTTTGATACCGCCTTGTAATACTACATAACGCTCGTAGTAGATGATGGTTTCTAATTTCTTAGAACTCATCCCTAATAAATAACCAATTTTGTTTGGTAAAGATTTGAAGTACCAAATGTGCACTACAGGTACCACTAATTTAATGTGGCCCATACGCTCACGACGTACTTTTTTCTCTGTTACTTCTACCCCACATCTGTCACACACAATGCCTTTGTAACGGATACGCTTGTATTTACCACAAGCACACTCATAATCTTTAACTGGACCAAAAATTCTTTCGCAGAATAAACCATCTCTTTCAGGCTTATACGTACGGTAGTTAATGGTTTCAGGCTTTAATACTTCACCGAAACTTCTTTCTAATATATTATCTGGAGAAGCCAGACCGATAGTGATCTCGGAGAAAGTTAATCTTGGTCGATTGTCTCTTTTAATGGCCATATCTAGGTTGTAAATTTGTAATGATAATTGTTGTTAATAGATGTGTTGGTTTTTTAAAATCTTATTCAAATTTTAAGTCTAAACCTAAACCTCTCAATTCATGTACTAATACATTAAATGATTCTGGTACACCCGGACGTGGAATGTTTTCACCTTTAACGATGGCTTCATAGGTTTTTGCTCTACCAATGATATCATCAGATTTAAGGGTTAATAATTCCTGTAAGATGTTAGCAGCACCATATGCTTCAAGTGCCCAAACCTCCATCTCACCAAAACGCTGTCCACCAAACTGAGCCTTACCACCAAGCGGTTGCTGGGTAATTAAGCTGTATGGTCCGATAGAACGGGCGTGCATTTTATCATCAACCATGTGGTGTAGTTTAATCATGTAGATAACACCCACAGTAGCTTTCTGATGGAAACGCTCTCCAGTTTCACCATCATATAAATACGTATGTCCATTTCTTGGAATACCCGCATCTTTACAATATTGCTCAATTTGATCGGTGCTTGCACCATCAAAAATTGGTGTAGCAAATTTCACACCTAAACGCTTACCAGTCCAACCTAAGATGGTTTCATAGATCTGACCAAGGTTCATACGAGAAGGTACCCCTAGTGGGTTAAGAACGATGTCTACCGGTGTACCGTCTTCCATAAATGGCATGTCTTCTGCACGCACAATTTTGGCAACGATACCTTTGTTTCCGTGACGACCCGCCATCTTATCTCCCACTTTAAGCTTACGCTTAACGGCTAAGTATACTTTCGCTAATTTTAATACACCTGCTGGTAATTCATCACCAATTGAGATGTTGAATTTCTCACGCTTGTAACGACCTAACTCTTCGTTGAAACGAATGCTATAGTTGTGTAATAAGGTGTTGATTTGTTGATCGATTTTTTCGTCACCAGTCCAACCAAGTGGATTTACGTTTTGGTAATCGAGGGTAACTAAGTTTTTCTGATTGAACTTAGAACCTTTAGGAATCAACATTTCACCAAAGTTGTTGCTTACACCAGCAGAAGATTTCTCTTTTAGTAGTGTTTGTAATTTATCAAGCAACAATTCTTTGATATGCTCGGTATTTTGTTCGTGTACTTTTTCTACTTTTTCAAGTAAAGCTTTTTCACGAATTTTTCCGTTCTTATCTTTTTTGGCGCGTTGGAATAATTTTTTATCAATTACTACACCTTCAGTACCGTTTGGTGCTTTTAAAGAAGCATCTTTTGCATCACCTGCTTTGTCACCAAAGATGGCACGTAAAAGTTTTTCTTCTGGTGTAGGATCTGATTCACCTTTAGGTGTAATCTTACCAATTAAAATATCACCTTCTTTAATCGTAGCACCAATTCTGATGATACCATGCTCATCTAAATCTTTGGTTGCTTCTTCAGAAACGTTAGGGATATCTGGTGTTAATTCTTCTTCACCTAATTTAGTATCGCGTACTTCTAATTCATATTCATCGATGTGAACAGAAGTAAATAAATCTTCGCGAACAACTTTTTCACTAATTACAATCGCATCCTCGAAGTTGTAACCTTTCCATGGCATGAACGCCACTTGTAAGTTACGACCTAGTGCTAACTCACCATCTTTAGTTGCATAACCTTCGGTTAAGAAATCACCTTTCTTAACTTTTTGTCCTTTTTTAACAGCAGGACGTAGGTTGATACAAGTTGCTTGGTTTGTTTTGATGAACTTGGTTAGTTTATAAATTTGTAAATCGTCGCTAAAAGAAACCAAACGATCTAAATCATTTCTATCATAACGAACATGAATTTCGTTTGCATCAACAAACTCAACCACACCATTACCATCTGCATGGATTTGGATACGCGCATCACGTGCAGCTTTTCCTTCTAAACCTGTACCAACAATTGGTGCTTCAGGAATAATTAACGGAACAGCTTGACGTTGCATGTTTGATCCCATTAGGGCACGGTTGGCATCATCATGTTCTAAGAATGGAATTAAAGACGCACTCAAACCAACAATCTGGTTAGGTGCAACGTCCATATATTCTACATCTTCTTTATCTAAAATTGGGAAGTCTCCGGTTTGACGAGAAACAACTTTATCTTCTGCGAATTCTCCTTTTTCTGTTAATGGTGAGTTTGACTGTGCAATTTTTGCAGTATCCTCTTCTTCAGCGCTGAGGTACGTTAATTGCTTCATGTTTACTTTACCATTTTCTACTTTACGGTATGGTGTTTCAATGAATCCCATATCGTTAATAGAAGCATGCACACACAACGTAGAAATTAGACCAATGTTTGGTCCTTCCGGTGTTTCAATGGTACATAAACGGCCGTAGTGAGAATAGTGTACGTCACGTACTTCAAATCCTGCACGCTCTCTACTTAAACCGCCGGGTCCAAGAGCAGAAATACGACGCTTGTGCGTGATCTCTGATAACGGATTTGTTTGGTCTAAGAATTGAGATAACTGTGAAGTACCAAAGAATGAATTGATTACACTAGAAAGTGTTCTTGCATTGATAAGGTCAACTGGTGTAAATACCTCGTTGTCACGTACGTTCATACGCTCACGGATAGTACGCGCCATACGCGCTAAACCAACACCAAATTGTGCATACAACTGCTCACCTACGGTACGTACACGACGATTGCTTAGGTGATCAATATCGTCAATCTCTGCTTTCGCATTGGTTAAACGAACTAAGTATTTAACAATTTCAATAATGTCTTGCTTTGTTAAAACTTTTTTCTCTAATGGATAATCTAAGTCAAGTTTACGGTTGATTTTGTAACGACCAACTTCACCTAAATCATAACGCTTATCAGAGAAGAATAATTTGTCAATGATACCACGCGCCGTTTCATTATCTGGAGCATCCGCACCACGTAATTGACGGTAAATATGTTGTACCGCTTCTAACTCAGAGTTAGAGGTATCTTTGTTTAATGTGTTGTAGATGATTGCATAATCACCACCAAATTCTTCTTTTTGAATAAAGACACTCTTCACATCCATCTCAACAATTGTTGCGATAGCAGCTTCATCTAAAACAGTGTCACGCTCCATAACAATTTCGTTACGCTCGATGCTCACTACTTCACCTGTATCTTCATCCACAAAATCTTCTACCCATGTTCTTAAAACACGCGCAGCTAATTTGCGACCAACTTGATTGGCTAAAGATTTTTTATCGGCTTTGATTTCGTCAGCCATTCCAAATAATTCTAGAATGTCTTTGTCTGTTTCAAAACCAATTGAACGTAATAAAGTAGTTACTGGGAACTTCTTTTTACGATCGATATATGCATACATAACATTGTTGATGTCTGTAGCAAATTCCATCCATGCACCTTTAAAAGGAATTACACGAGCAGAATAAATTTTTGTACCGTTCGGGTGAACTGATTGTCCAAAGAATACACCAGGTGAACGGTGTAACTGAGAAACAATAACACGCTCAGCGCCATTAATTACAAACGTACCACGCGGCGTCATGTAAGGAATGTTTCCGAGGAATACATCCTGTACGATGGTTTGGAAATCCACGTGCTCTTCATCGTTACAGCTTAAACGTAGTTTAGCTTTAAGAGGAACTGCATACGTTAATCCACGCTCCATACACTCATCAAGTGTGTAACGTGGTGGATCAATAAAATAATCTAGGAACTCTAGTACGAAAATGTTACGCGTGTCTGTGATTGGAAAATTTTCCTTAAACACACGGAACAAACCTTCCACATTTCTGCGATCTGGTGTTGTTTCTAACTGAAAAAATTCTCTAAATGACTCTAACTGAATGTCAAGTAAATCTGGCGTTTCTGCCAAGTTCTTTGTTTTACCAAAGTTGACTCTGTTGTTCAAAATTGTTGTAGACATGTATATAAAACCGGTTTAAATACAAAAAATATTGAGACAAGTATCCCAATTTAAGGATGGCAAAGGTACGAAATGAGGGGCAGGAAACAAACAAATACTGGACCAAAATGTCCAAAAAATCAATAATTTTTACCGCAAAAGTCAGCCTGTCATGAAAAAAGGCTAAAATTTTGTAAGATTTATTGTAAAATATTGATTATCAGTAGATTTTCAGAAAAAATAATTTGTTAAAATACAGCGAAGTTCGAGAAAAATGTAGCAAGATGGCATAAAAAAAGCGGTTTCAACAAAGTTGAAACCGCTTTTTTTTGAATGTATTGGACTAGAATTAGTCGTAAATTACTTTACTTCTACTTCAGCACCAGCTTCTTTAAGCTTAGCTACGATATCGTCAGCTTCTGCCTTAGAAACACCTTCTTTAACAGGTTTTGGTGCACCGTCAACTAGATCTTTTGCTTCTTTAAGTCCTAAGCCAGTTAATTCTTTTACGATTTTAACTACGCCTAATTTGCTAGCACCACCGCTTACTAAGATTACATCAAAAGATGTTTTCTCTTCTGCAGCAGCAGCTCCGCCACCATCACCTGCGCTCATTACAACCGCAGCAGCAGCTGGTTCAATACCGTAATCAGCTTTTAATACATCAGCTAATTCTTGTACTTCTTTTACTGTTAAGCCTACTAATTGTTCGGCTAATGCTTTAACGTCTGCCATTTGATTTAAATTTTTTCCGCCTTCATACTTTGTTACAAGTCCGGCGGAGGGTTTAAAAAAATTTGCCTTTATTTTCCCTCAGGCCTGGGATATTTTTACGCTACTTATTCAGCAGCTGGAGCTTCTGCTTCAGGAGCTTCAGGAGCCGCTTCTGCAACTGGTGCAGCAGCTTCTTCTACAGCAACTTCTACAGATGCAGCAACAACTTCAGTTTCGGTTTTGGTGCTACCATTTTCGGCGTGGTTTAATAAAGCAGCAATTACGCGCTTAGCCGGAGATTGTAGTAATCCAAGAACTTCACCAATAAGTTCGTTTTTAGTTTTGATTTGAGTTAACGCCTTAAGTGTGTTATCACCAGAGTAAACATCTCCATTGATAAACGCAGCTTTTAATTGAGGCTTGTCTCCACCCTTTCTGAACGCGCTGATAATAACAGCTGGATCTTTAGGATTTTCAGAGAACATTAACGCAGTAACATTATTTAATGCTGGATAAATCGCAGCATATTTTTCTGCATCGATAGCTTCTAATGCTTTACGGATAAGCGTGTTTTTAGCAACTTTCATTTCTACTTGCTTATCAAAACAAGTACGACGAAGTGCAGAAACCTGCTCTACAGATAAAGATTCGGTATCGGTAATGTAGAAGTTATTGTATTGAGTGAACTTTTGTTTAAGAACCTCAATCACTTCATTTTTTTGATCTTTTGTCATGTCTGATCTTTTTTAAAAACCCGGGTCATTTTTCTAGAAAATAGAAATCACCAGGAATTAGTTCATTAATGATTTTGTGTCTAACATAATGCCAGGACTCATGGAGCTAGCCATGCTTACACCTTTGATGTAAGTTCCTTTAGAAGAAGATGGCTTTAACTTAATAATAGCGTTGATTAATTCTGTGCTATTTTCAGCAAGCTTATCTGGTGCAAAAGAGATACGTCCAATTGAAGCATGAACAATACCTGCTTTATCAACCTTGAAAGCAATTTTACCACCTTTTACTTCATTAACAGCTGCTGCTACATCGTTTGTAACAGTACCTGTTTTAGGGTTTGGCATTAAGTTACGTGGACCTAATACTTTACCTAATTTACCAATCTTAGGCATTACTGCTGGCGTTGCAATGATTACATCCATATCAACCCAACCGCTTTCGATCTTTGCAATAAATTCATCAAGACCCACATAATCAGCACCTGCTTCTTTAGCTGATGCTTCTTTATCTGGAGTACAAAGAACTAATACTTTTTTTGTTTTACCAGTACCGTGTGGTAATGATACAGTACCTCTAACTTGTTGGTCTGCTTTTTTAGGATCTACACCTAAACGAATGTGTAAATCTACAGAGCTATCAAATTTTGTACAGTTAATTTCTTTTACAAGTGTAGACGCTTCTTTAAGGGAATAAGATTTGTTTTTATCCACCTTTGTAACTGCTACTTTTCTTTTTTTAGTAAGTGACATTTTTTAATAATTAAAGGTGAATAAATTAATTTTCCCAAGGAGCTTGGCCATCAACTGTGATACCCATACTACGTGCAGTACCTGCCACCATGCTCATTGCACTGTGAAGGGTAAATGCATTTAAGTCAGCCATCTTGTCTTTTGCGATTTCTTCTACTTGCGCCCAGGTAACTTTACCCACTTTTTGACGGTTGCTTTCTTTAGATCCTTTTTGGATTTTAGCAGCTTCCATTAATTGTACAGGTGCTGGTGCAGTTTTGATGATAAAGTCGAAAGACTTGTCTGCGTAGACAGTAATTAAAACAGGAACAACTTTTCCTTGTTTGTCTTGAGTTCTAGCATTAAACTGCTTACAGAACTCCATGATGTTTACACCCTTAGAACCAAGGGCCGGACCTACTGGAGGTGCAGGGTTGGCTTGACCGCCTTTAACCTGCAGCTTTACATAGCCTGTGATTTCTTTAGCCATTTTTTTTTGATTTAATTGGTTATA
>JAGNTI010000105.1 GCA_017987615.1 Sediminibacterium sp.
AGTCAAGTAGAGGCGTCATATTTGAAAAAGTTGGCGACTTCTTTAATACTTTTTACAACCAGTATTTGCCTTTCGAATTAACGGGTGCACAAAAAAGAGTACTCAAAGAAATTAGAACCGATACCGCAAGAGGCCGTCAAATGAACCGCCTTTTACAAGGAGACGTTGGTAGTGGTAAAACAATTGTAGCGCTACTCAGTATGCTCCTTGCCGCCGACAATGGATTTCAGAGTTGCTTAATGGCACCCACCGAAATTTTAGCCCAACAACATTATCAAGGGCTCAGCGAATTGTTAAAAGACATGGGTGTAGAACTTGCATTATTAACGGGTAGTACCAAAACAGCAGCAAGAAAAAAAATCATGCAAGGATTGCAAGATGGATCACTTCATTTTGTGGTGGGCACACACGCTGTTATTGAAGAAAAAGTGCAGTTTCATAATTTAGGTTTTGTGGTTGTAGATGAACAGCACCGCTTTGGTGTTGCGCAGCGCGCTAAACTTTGGGAGAAGGCATTAATACCACCGCACGTACTTGTAATGACGGCAACGCCTATCCCTAGAACCCTTGCTATGACTGCGTATGGCGATCTTGATTATAGTATCATGGATGAGCTACCGCCGGGCAGACAACCCATAACAACCGTGCACCGAAATGAAATGGCGCGCGCAACCGTTATGGATTTTGTTAAAACAGAAATTGAAAAAGGAAGACAAGCTTATTTTATATATCCGTTAATTGAAGAGAGCGAAAAACTTTCTTACGAAGACTTGATGCAAGGCTATGAGCAGGTAAAAAGTTTTTTCCCTGAACCCAATTACAAAATTAGCATGGTGCATGGAAGACAACCTTCTGATCAAAAGGAAACCAACATGGCACGCTTTGTAAATGGCGACACACAAATTATGGTGGCCACCACGGTTATTGAAGTAGGGGTGAATGTGCCCAACGCTTCTGTTATGGTGATTGAAAGCTCCGAAAAATTTGGACTTTCTCAGCTACATCAGTTGCGCGGACGGGTAGGAAGGGGCTCCGAAAAAAGTTTTTGCGTTTTATTAACAGGTCAGAAAGTGAGCAACGACGCAAGGGAGCGAATCAAGATTATGTGTGCTACCAATGATGGGTTCTTAATTGCCGAAAAAGACCTTGAATTAAGGGGTCCTGGGGATATTGAAGGTACCAGACAAAGTGGTGCTTTGAACTTTAAGCTGGCTAACATTGTTAATGACAAAGAAGTGCTGGAAGTGGCCAAAATAGCAGCCGAAAAGCTGGTAGAAGAGGATCATACCCTCACTTTGACAAAAAATTCAGAATTGAAAAACTATCTTCAGTCCCAGAAGGCTAGATCCGGTTGGGGTAAGATATCGTAACTTATAAAAAAACAAGATGTTGCTGCGCAGATTATTTAGTATGCTACTATTACTTTTCACCCTCTCATTTATGGAGGTGAGCGCGCAACAGTACCTAGAATTTATAGAAAATAAAGGGCAGTGGCCAAGCGCTATAAAATTTCAGGCGCAAACAGTGGCTGGTGCTTTTGCACTTCAAAATAATGGGTATCGTGTACTTGTTCATAACCCACAAGATTTAGCAGCGCTCAACACACACCCTCGCGAAAAAAATCATGTTGCAACAACACCAGAAAATTTTGACGGCGTCTTGCATTCTCATGTATATGAAGTTAAATTTTTAAATGCAAATCCTAATCCTACCATTGTTCCTGAAAAAATACAGCCTTCTTATAATAATTATTTTATAGGAAATGATTCTACTAAATGGGCAAGTGATTGCAAAATATACAAAGCAGTTGTTTACAAAGATTTGTATCCGGGTATTGATATCAGGTACTACACAAATGATGCGCAGTTAAAGTATGATATTATCGTGCATCCTGGAGCAGACGTTTCAAAAATCGCACTGTACATAGAAGGTGCGGATGGCATTAAATTAAAAAACCGCGCACTAGAAATAAAAACAAGGGTAACCACCGTTTCTGAATTAGCTCCTTATACCTATCAATTAAAAAAAGATGGCAAAAAAGAAGTGAATTGTGATTACACCGTAAAAGGAAATATTGTTAAGTTTTCAATTGCAGGAGATTATGACAAAACGGAAACGCTTGTCATTGATCCATCTATTGTATTTTTTGGATACACGGGTAGTACTGCAGATAATTGGGGCTTTACTGCCACTTATGATGCGCAAGGAAATTTTTATGCGGGCGGTATCGTGTTTGGCACTTCTGGAACTTTTCCTGTTAGCAATGGCGCCTTTCAAACTACTTTTGGTGGCGGTGTTCTAGAGGGTGATATTGGCGCTATGGATATGGGTATCATTAAATTTGACCCAAGTGGTGTAAACAGGATGTATGCAACCTATATTGGTGGAAAAGGAAACGAACAACCCCATAGTTTAGTGGTGGACGCTAATGGAAATTTAATTGTTGCGGGCAGAACATCATCGGGTGCTGGATATCCGGTAAGGGGCTTGTCTACGTATGGTCCACTGGGTGGGCTATTTGATATTGTGATTACAAAATTAAATGCAACAGGCACATCTATTATTGGATCTGTACGCATGGGTGGCACCGCCGATGATGGTGTAAATATTAGACCTAATTATATCAAGCCGCAGGTGTCAGAATCTACCCGAAGAAATTATGGAGATGATGCACGTAGTGAGGTTATTGTGGATGGCGCCGGAAATATAATTTTAGCATCAGTAACACAGTCCGAAGATTTTAGAACAACGGCTGGAAGTTTTCAGACATTGCCAGGTAAAAAAACAACTACCCGTTTTCAGGATGGGGTACTTGTAAAAATGACACCAAATTTAGACGCCGTTATTTTTAGTTCTTTTTTAGGTGGCGGTGATGACGATGCAGCTTTTGTGCTTGCCCTCAATCCTTTAACAGGATTTATTTATGTAGCAGGCGCAACTGCAAGTACTGATTTTCCGGGCAGCAAAGCGGGTGTTTTATTTGGCACCAATCAAGGGAAGGTAGATGGTTATGTAACATTTATAAGTCCGGATGGGTCTAGACAAATTGCAACCAGTTATTTTGGCACATCGGGAGACGATATTATTTATGGCATTCAGTTTGATAAATACGGCTTCCCATACATTATGGGAACCACAACGGTAGCTTGGCCCATTATTAATTCTCCATTTAATAGTGGCGGTAATCAAGCAACGGGCAAACAATTTATTTCCAAATTACAACCGGATCTAACGCAGTTTTTATACTCAGCAAATTTTGGAACAGGAACAGGCAGTGTGCCCAATATTTCCCCAACTGCTTTTTTAGTAGACCGTTGTGAAAATGTATATGTGTCAGGATGGGGTGGAACGCTTGCGCCAGGGTTTCCATCTGCGGGAACTAAAGGGCTTACCACATTTGGAGCAGGTCAATTAAGTACAACCACAGATGGAGAAGATCTTTACTTTTTTGTACTCGAAAAAAGCGCTAAAAATATTTTATACGCCACTTTTTTTGGATCTATATCCGGTGTCAATGGTCCAGTTGCTGATCACGTAGATGGCGGAACCAGTCGCTTCGATAAAAACGGCACCATCTATCAATCTGTATGCTCTTGTTTAGGCTCTAATCCTGCTCCAGGAACCGCATTGCGAGGCACTGCTGGTGTTTGGTCGCCCAATAATTTATCTGCCGATCCTAGCTCTGCTAGATGTAATTTACTCGCTATCAAATTGGCATTTAATTTAGCGGGTGTGGGTGCAGGATTAAAAGCATCTATTAAAGGAACCGTTAGAGACACTTCTGGTTGCGTTCCTATGACAGTAGATTTTACCGACACACTTGCGCAGGGTAAATCTTATGTTTGGGATTTTGGTGATGGTTCAGCGCCTGTAACTTCTAATACGGCAACCATTTCTCACAATTTTACAAAAGTGGGCATGTTTAGAGTTTCATTGGTGGCCATCGATTCAAGTACTTGTAATATTGCTGACACCACATACATTAATATGCATGTTAGAAATGATGATGCAAGTGTATCATTTGTTTCTTCTAAAGTGCCGCCTTGTGATCAATTGGTTTTTGAATTTGATAATACCAGCACGGGGCCAGCGTCTAAACCATTCTCCAATAAAAGTTTTACTTGGGATTTTGGAGACGGAACAAAACTGGCTGCAGGTGCCGGTATCGTAAGACATACCTACGCAGTAGGAGGCGCTTACAATGTAAAGCTCACATTAAGTGACACCAATTATTGTAACAGTCCAGATAGCTTAATCAAACAAATTAGTTTGTCGCCAAACGTCATCGCTAATTTTACATTACCACCAGCTGCGTGCGCACCGTTTAATGCTAGTTTTAGAAATACCTCAACAGCGGGGCAGCAGTTTTTCTGGGATTTTGGTGATGGCGCTACCTCTACACAAACAAATCCCTCGCATGTATATGCAAGACCTGGAACCTATCCAGTTCAATTAATTGCAGTTGATGCCAATACTTGTAATAAGCGGGATACCATTATAAAAAATTTAGTAGTAGTTAATAAACCTACTGCATCATTTACGTATTCACCCAATCCTACAAGGCCTAATACGCCCGTACAACTCGTAAATACAAGTACGGGGGCTGTTACGTATAAATGGATTTTTGGTGACGGCAATTCGCTTGTAACATCAAGACGTGATACCATTATTTCGTATCAATATCAAAAAACGGCAACGTATAATGTTTGCCTAGTTGCAACAAATGCAACTGGTTGTTCAGACACTACTTGTACACCCATAGATGCAACCGTAGAAGTAGGCTATAGTGTTCCAACTGCTTTTACGCCTAACGGCGATGGTGTTAATGATCGTGTGTTTGTTAGAGGGTTTGGTATTTCCAAAGTGAGTTTTCAAATATTTAATAGATGGGGTGAACTCGTTTTTGTAACCACAGATATGAACACAGGTTGGGATGGTTATTACAAAGGAAAATTACAAGCACAAGATGTTTATCATTACAGTGCTGTTGTTGAATTTTATACCGGCGAAAAATTAGCAAAAAAAGGAGACATTACTTTACTCAGGTAGCCCATGAAATCTAAAATGCACTTCATATTATTACTTGTTTTTGTTGCAGCTATGCTGCAATCAAATGCGCAAGACTTGCATTTTAGTCAGTATTTTAATGCACCAATTTTAGTGAACCCTGCTAATACAGGTTTCAATCCTGATAATGATTATCGTATCGGCGCAAACTACCGCAATCAGTGGGGTGCAGTGGGTACTCCTTTTAAATCCATGTCGGTGTGGGGCGATGCTCAACTTTTTACAGGTAAGTTTGAAAATGGATGGATGGGTGTGGGAGG
>JAGNTI010000106.1 GCA_017987615.1 Sediminibacterium sp.
CTTGAAGACAAAGTGAGGGATTGGGCGTTACAAAAAAATGGGGTGTATGTGGTTACGGGGCCTTTGCTCAATAAAAGCTGCGGTTTAGTTGCTAGATCAATTACCGTTCCATGCTCTTATTATAAAATTATTTTTAAGCAAACAAAGGAAGGGGTGGAAGCCATTGCTTTTATGCTGCCTAATGCAGGAAGTAGCTTGCCACTGAAGGAGTTTGTAATTAGCATTGATGAATTAGAGGCTTTAACGGGCATTGATTTTTTTGCAGCACTACCTGACAATGAAGAAGAGAAATTTGAATCTCGGGTATTAACAAATAATTGGCAATGGAATTAGTTTTAAGGTTAAACCTTATGCTATACTGTGGGTCTGAATCCAAAATATATGACTATGCGTAAAACCTCTATTGTTTTTTCTGGTATCATTGGTATTGTTGTTTTACTAGTGGCATGTTCAAAAACAGATACACCGGCGGTTACGCAAACTGTATATACGGCCATTGCTAATGCTTTTGGCGCACAAATAGACCTCAATAATTTAGCCAACTATGCAGCGCAAACAAAGCCAGCTTATATTGTAAAAGACAATACCGGCAACAATCCAATTACCAATGCAAAAGCAACACTTGGTAGGGTTTTGTTTTACGATAAAAAATTAAGCATCGATAACACTATTTCATGCGCAAGTTGTCATAAACAAGCTTTTGCATTTTCTGATACGGCACTCATTAGTGTGGGTGTTGCTGGTGGGTTAACCGACAGGCACTCTATGCGTCTTGTTAATGAAAGATTTAGCGTAGAAGCAAAGTTTTTTTGGGATGAGAGAGCTGCAAGTTTGGAAAGTCAATCCACACAACCCATTGCAGATCACAAAGAGATGGGATTTAGTGGACAGGCTGGAAGAGCAAGTATAGCAGCACTCTTAGCTAAGTTGCAGGCTACTGATTATTACAATGAGCTCTTTAAATTTGTATACGGAGATATTACAGTTACAGAACCTCGCTTGCAAGAATGTTTAGCGCAATTTGTAAGAAGTATTCAATCTTTTGATTCAAAATATGATGTGGGTAGAGCCCAGGTAAATAATGACAGACAAAACTTTCCAAATTTTACAGCACAAGAAAATGTAGGTAAAGATTTATTTTTAACGCCACCTGTTTTTGATGGCAATAGCAGTAGAATTGGGGGAGGACTTGGATGCAATGGTTGTCATAACGCACCTGAATTTGATATCGACCCCAATACCAGAAATAATGGTGTTATTGCGCTTGCCGCAGGTGCAGGACAAGACGTTTCTATAACCCGCGCCCCTACACTTAGAGACCTCGTTAATAATAAGGGTGAATTAAATACTCGCTTAATGCATACCGGTGGCATACGTGATTTAGCTACGGCCGTTTCGCATTATGGAGGCTTTATCAATGACAACCGAAATTTAGATCAACGCTTAAAACCCAATGGCGTTAATGTGCAACGATTGAATTTACAGCCAGCCGAAATTGCAGCTGTAGTGGCCTTTTTAAAAACCTTGGCAGGTACAAATGTGTACACTGATAAAAAGTGGGCTACCCCTTTCAACTAATAACTAACGTTTGTTATTTTATTTATTTTGTATTACTTTAGCTCCTCATATTGAAGCGAGTCAATGAATACTTTTAATAACGAGCAGGTGGCAAATTTGCCGGAGCATTTAGCCAAATACATCGTAGATCAGCATTACGAAAAGTATACACCAATTGACCATGCCGTTTGGAGATATGTGATGCGCCAAAATTATAGCTATCTCAAAGACGCCGCTTATTACCCGTATATACCGGGTTTAAAAATGGCCGGATTAACCATCGAAAAAATCCCAAGCCTACAAGAAATTAATGATGCGCTTGCAAATATTGGTTGGGGCGCCGTAACCGTAGATGGGTTTATTCCACCTGCTGCATTTATGGAATTTCAGGCCTACAGGGTACTTGTTATTGCAGCTGATATTAGACAAATAGAACATATTGAGTATACCAGTGCACCAGATATCATTCACGAATCGGCGGGACACGCACCTATCATTAGTGATTCAGATTACAATCAATACTTAAGTTACCTAGGTTTTATTGGAACCAAAGCTATATTTTCTTCCAAAGATTTTGAACTATACGAAACCATCAGACAGCTTTCTATTTTAAAAGAAATGCCGGGGATAGATGAAGCTGTTATTAAAAAAACAGAAGCGACTATTTTTGAACAACAACAAAATTTAGGGGAGCCTTCTGAAATGGCTTTGCTTAGTAGGTTGCAGTGGTGGACCGTCGAGTATGGTTTAATTGGTCCACTAGATCAACCCAAAATTTACGGCGCAGGTTTGTTGTCATCTATTGGGGAGAGTGCATCTTGTATGCGCCCAGAGGTAAAAAAAATACCATACACTATAGATGCACTTACCTATTCGTATGATATTACAAAACCGCAGCCGCAACTTTTTGTAACACCTACCTTTCAAAATTTAATTGATGTATTAAAACAGTTTGAAAGCACCATGGCGTTTAGAGTGGGCGGCATACAAAGCGTACTTAAAGCAGTTGAATGTAAAAATATTTGTACCGCAGCATATAGTTCAGGCCTTCAAGTATCTGGCGTGTTTACGCAGGTTTTAGAAGGACCAGAGTCAACAGTTGCGTATATAAAAACAACAGGTCCAACAGCGCTGTCATTTAACCACAAGCAGTTACAGGGTCATGGAAAAAATTACCATGCAGATGGTTTTGGATCGCCAGTGGGTAATTTAATGGGCGCAAGTAAACTGCTCGAAGATTTTACTGAACAAGACCTACAGCAGTTTGGCATTACATTAAATAGCGAAGTGGTTTTGTCTTTTGAATCTGGTATAAAAGTTCAAGGGATATTAAGAGATATCACAAAAGAGGATACTAAAAACTTAATATTTTCATTTACATCTTGCACGGTTACAAATAAAGAAGGGCTTGTACTATTTGATCCTGCCTGGGGTGTATTTGATATGGCGGTGGGCGCGTCTATTGTGTCGGTATTTAATGGCCCTGCCGATATTAGTACTTTTGAAGATCAGTTGTATGTTTCGCCAGAGCGGACGCATCAGCCTAGTTATTCCGACAGTGATTACGCCTACCATGCACTCTCGGCGCAGATTAGAAGTATAAGAGAGCAAATACAATTACACGGATTTACTACAGTGCAGTTAGAAACACTCGGCATTATTTTTAATAGCATTTGCGCTGATCATAAAAATGATTGGCTTTGCGCTCTTGAAATTTTAGAAATAGTAGCGCATGAAAAAGAAGCATCTGAATTGGCTACGGATGTTAGAACTTATTTGGAAGCACAAAAAAATAATATGCCTGATTTTATAAAGCTAATTGAAGATGGTCTCGCTATTATTGATGCACAATTAACGTTTCAATAAAAGCCCAAGCGGCCTGTGCATTTTTTTCTGCTAATTCTTTTTTAATAGCACTAATATGAGCGTCTGTAAAATCCAGGCTGATACCTGTGTTTTTTGCAATTGATTCAGGTAGTGTGGTGCAATTTGCAAGCTGTGCTTTTTCGTTATTGCTAAGGGCTTCGCTTTCTCTAATAAATGTAGGGAGCATGTCAAAACCCATACCCAGCTGGGTGTTGGGCTTGGTTACCTCAAATAAATTTTGCTCGTTAATTCTTGCATACCAGTCGCCACCAAGTCTTGCAACCAAATCAAGTTTTGCTTGATCAATTTTATTGTTTGCATTAAGTACCGATTCTGCAATATGAATCCTTTTTATTTCAGCGAGCACTAAATTACCAGCACCTGCTTTTTCGCCAAGGGCAATAATTTGCGCAACCGTACATTCTAATTGAATAGGGGATTCGGCAACACGTGGCGGCGCTACTAAATCGGAAGGTATTTGCGTGAAACCAGCTTTGGTAAATTCATTTACGTCTTTGCTGTATTCGCAACTAGATAATGAAACCTGTCCAACCATAGCATAGTTCACTATATTGATCACGCACTCTGGAACTTCTTTTAAATTTTCGAGGGTATGTTTTGTGGTATTGTCCCTAACCCTTCTTGAAGGAGAAAAAATACAGATAGGCGGGTTCATGCTAAATAAATTAAAATAGCTGAACGGACTTAGATTTACCTGACCCGTTTTGTCGATGGTAGACGCCAAACATATAGGCCTTGGCGCAATGGCGCTTTGCAAATATCCTTGGAGTTCTAATGGACTTATATCTGATGTGTTGATGGTAAGCATGCTTATTTCTTTAACGACAAAATAGACCAGTTGGTATCTTCTGCAATAATTTGATTTTCTAATACTCCCAATTGATCAATAGTCATGGTTACGCGGTCGCCATTTTGTAGCCACTGCGGTTGAAAGTTAGGGTCCAATCTTTTTCCGGTTCCGTTTAATTCTAAAAAGCAGCCAGTGCCCACGGTGCCTGATCCAATTACATCACCCGGATACAGCGTTACGCCATACGAGCACCTTTCAATAATTTCTGCAAATGTCCAGTCCATATCTTTTACGTTTCCGCTAGAAACTAGTTTGTCATTTACATAACATTTCATGGCTAAATCATAATTAAGACCGGTATGTCCAGCTTTGGTTGGCGCTACTTTTTGTGCAAGCTCGTCAGGTGTAACAAGCCAAGGTCCAATAACAGTAGAAAAATCTTTTCCTTTAGCAGGACCAAGGTTTAAAAGCATTTCTTCCATCTGAAGTTTTCTCGCGCTCATGTCATTCATGATGGTAAAACCAGCAATGTAAGCGTCTGCTTCACTCGCTTTAATGTTTTTACCTTTTTTACCAATTACGATGGCTATTTCTAATTCAAAATCAAGTTGTTGAAAATGATCGGGCATGCAATAAACAGGGCCTGGTCCTTCTACGGCTTGATGATTGGTAAAATAAAAGATAGGGTACTGATCAAATTCAGGAATCATTTCTACGCCTCTGTTTTTTCTTGCCGCTTCTACGTGTTGTCTAAACGCATATCCGTCTCTACAAGAAGTTGGGTACGGCACAGGTGCCAAAATTTCGTATTTGATTACAGGGGTTGCAACTAGCGTTCCAGCTTCAATTTGCTTGGCAGTTTGGCGGGCCATTTCCATGCCAGTTTCTTCGAGGGCTAAAAATGCATTCATGCTAGCTGGAAAACTTGCATTGATGTCTGGTAAGCTATAGAGTTCGTTATTCACCAATACACCGTAAGAAATGGCATTGTTTAGGCGGTAGCTGATTAGTTTCATGGAAGATAAATTGTGAAAAACGAAGGTAAAATAATAATTTATTTTATACTAATAATTGTTAGTATTGCA
>JAGNTI010000107.1 GCA_017987615.1 Sediminibacterium sp.
CTCCTGAAACATACGGCCACACTGGATTTACCGGTACTTGCGTTTGGGTAGACCCAACCAAGCAACTGGTTTATGTCTTTTTGTCTAGCAGGGTTTCACCAACAAGAAACAACACCAAATTTGGTAGACTAAATGTTAGACCTAATATACAAGAAGCTATCTACAGCGCAATTCAATAAAATAAGCTACCTTACTGCCAAGCACTATTATTAAAGTGCGTGGCGCTCATGATATCCATTGCAATTGTAGATGATCACCGCCTCATGCGGGCTGGACTTGCCAATATGATTGCTGGATTTAAGGGTTATAAAGTAACCATTGAAGCGGGCAACGGACTTTTATTTATTGAGTCCCTCAAAAAAAACAAAGCCCCAAGCATTGTACTGTTAGATATAAATATGCCAGAAATGGACGGGTATCAAACAGCACAGTGGATTCGACATAATTTACCCGATACAAAAATTATTGCACTCAGCATGTATGAGAACGATTATGCCATCATACAAATGCTAAAAAATGGATGTCATGGTTATTTATTAAAGAATTCGGAACCCATGCTACTCTATACCGCCTTCAACGAAATTAAAAAGTACGGTTATTTTAGCAACGATATGGTTTCTGATAAACTCATCCATTATATTGGTGATGAATCAGCACTAAAAAAACAACAGGATCAAGTCAATCAATTAACAGATAAAGAAAAGTCCTTTATGGGCTGGGTTTGCACAGACAAAACCTACAAAGAAATTGCCGACATCATGTTTATCAGTCCACGCACAGTAGATACCTACCGGGACCATTTATTTAGAAAGCTAGACGTTAAAACCAGGGTGGGCCTCGCATTATTTGCCATCAAAAATAACTTGGCAGTACTATAGTTTTTATGGATTATTTTTAATGCATGTTACTGCTAAAGCGGAGTCTATTTTTTATTGGCTATTGGATGTTTACATTTCATGCATTTGCCCAAGCCCCTCCTATTGGAAGCTGGCGTGTGCACCATAGTTATGCTGGCACATTAGAAGTCGTACAAGGAGATAAAATTTATACGGCTACTCCGGAGGCTATTTTTAGCACCAACAATGTGGGTCAGTTCGAATACTTTAATAAGTTAACAGGCTTATCAGAAGCCTCTATCGCTAACATTTGCTGGGATAATGAAACGGAGCAACTGGTGGTTGCCTATATCAATAATAATATGGATGTCATAAAAGGAGGTCTTGTAAAAAACATCTATGACCTTGTAAGAACAAGTCGCATTCAAAAAATCAATTCGATATACACTGATAAAGGAATGGCCTACCTAAGCACCAACATAGGTATTGTAGTGATAGACCTATTCAAATACGAAATAAAAGAAAGTTGGATTTTAGGTTCTAATGCAAATACGCTAGACGTTTTTTCACTTACTAAAAGCCTGGGCAATTGGTATGCTGCCACAGCTAATGGCATTTATACGACTAGTGTATCAAACGCAAATATTGCAGACGCAAAATCTTGGACTGTATTTTATAATGCAGCAAATAACATACCTGTAAAAAAAATAAGTAGTACGCCTACTGGTTTAATCATTGAAAAAAATGATAGCCTATTACTTATTCAGTCTACTACTGCTAACACTACTTTATTTTATAAAGCATCGGAACAAATAAAATCCTGGCAGTTTAATGAACAAAAAATTACCATAGCAACAACGGATAAGCAAACAAGCAAAGCACGCGTGCACCAAATAACCATGGGTAATGCAACTGGACTTATTTTTGAACAACCCGTTATATTCATAAACCCTAATGCCTGTATTTTTTCAAATGGAATCATTTGGATCAGTGACAGTGTAACGGGCCTTATTAAATTAGACCCGAGCACAAGTAGTTTTGTAAAAATTATTCCGGGTGGACCAGTTGGGCAAATCACCAAGGCACTGCTAGCCACAAGTACAGGCGTATTAGTTGCATCAAATACAAAAAAAGGATTAACGATACTAGAAAACGGAAAATGGCAGCCGCAAAATGGTTTAGATAGCGTAGCAGGTGTTCAGTCTATTGCAATCAATCATCTAGACAATAGCATTTGGCTCAGTACCGCACAAATGGGCGTGGCAAAATTTAATAATAACAAAGTTCAAATTTTTGACGCACGTAATAGTAGCCTTAAGGGTGCAGCAAACAACACCTGTTTTACAACTGGTGTAGCCGCTGATACCAAAGGAAATAGTTGGGTAAGCAACGCAGGCACATCTATTTCACTCCATGTTTATCAACCGGATGGCAAATGGACCGGATTTACAAACCCTTATGGTTTAACTGATGCGGGCGCACTTGAAATAGATAATCTAGGTCAAATTTGGTGTGCCACCACAAATGCAAACGGACTACTTGTATATAACCCTGGAAGTTCTTTAACCACAAGTGCAGATGATAAATGGAAACAATATAAAGCAGGAACGGGTATTGGTAATTTACCAAGCAACCAAGTAAACTGCACTGCAAAAGATAAAAATGGATTTATTTGGGTAGGCACTGATAGAGGCATTGGTATTATCCAGTGCACCGAAAACATTTTTACGCCAGCAGGTTGTGACGCACTATTACCTGTTGTACAGCAAGACCGATTTGCAGGACTTTTATTTAAAGATGAAAATGTACAAACCATTGCCGTAGATGGTGCCGATAGAAAATGGGTGGGTACTAAAAATGGCGTTTGGCTTATTAGTGCTACCGGAGAAAAAGTTATTTATAGATTTTCAACAAGCAACAGTCCTTTACCCGGTAATGATGTTTCTAAAATTTCTATAGATCCCCTAACCGGCGAGGTTTTTATAGCTACAAATAGTGGACTTTGCAGTTTTAGAAGTACGGCTACAGAAGCAGTAAGTACGCAGCAAAAACTGCTTGTGTTTCCAAATCCAGTTCCGCCAGGATATAATGGCAGCATAGCTATTAGAGGCCTAACCAATAATGCACTCGTAAAAATTACCAACTTATATGGAGCGCTTGTATATCAAACAAGAGCACTAGGTGGACAAGCTATTTGGGATGGTAAAAATACAAATGGCCTAAAAGTAGCCAGTGGGGTTTACTTGGTTATTTGCAGAGACGATAGTGGTACCGAAAAGATCGCAACAAAAATTACAATTGTTCAGGGTAGGTAAAATTACTTTTTTTGAAAGTCGTAAAATCTAGCCACTACAAATTTTAAAGTGCCTTGTTCTCCTGGCGCTACACGGTACATCAATCGGCGCATTTTACCAGTTGGTTGTTGAACACCGCTTGCATCTTTTTCATACAAAGGATAGGTACGCATTAAAACACCTTCTAAAAGCATATACTTATCTGCGCCTTTATAACCATCGCGTAACCTAGGATCATCGAGTATGTCTGGAAAAACGATAGGTGCTACCGATTTATTTTCTTGAGAACTAATAGCAATTACCGAACTTTTATTTAATGAGTCGGAACTCGCAACGTATAATAGTAAATCAGGAAAACCATCTTTATTTAAATCATCTACTTCTGTACCCAATAAAACGCCTTTCAATTCAAAACTAAAATCGCGTGCTTCACTTTCAAAACCAACCGGGTAAATGGTGATTGGATTTTTTTCAGATGATTTATTGTAGCAGTTAACACGAAAGCCAGCCTTACCCACTTTCATGGTAGTATCTATTCGACGACCCTGCGCCATTAATACAGTTGGGATAAGTGCTAGCGCAAAAAAGAGTGTACGAATAAGCATGAAACGCATACAAAAAAGTAGTTTAGACCACTAAATTAAATAAAATAATGGTAGTTACATATTTCTTCTATACTGACCTCCCACTTCATATAAAGCTTCGGTAATTTGACCCAAAGAACAATATTTGACAGCGTCCATTAGTGATTCAAATAGGTTTTCGCCAGCAATAGCTGCCTTTTTTAAGGCCGCAATTTTAACGGGCGCCACTTCTTCATTGCGTTTCCAAAAAGCATGTAAATTGTCGATTTGCCTTTCCTTTTCGATCGTCGTAGAACGTATCACTTCGGTAGGTAAAATGGTAGGACTTCCTTTTTTATTTAAAAAACTATTCACGCCAACAATTGGGAGTTCTCCGGTATGTTTCAGCGTTTCGTAGTACATGCTCTCTTCCTGAATTTTATTACGCTGGTACATTCGTTCCATAGCACCTAGCACACCACCTCTTTCACTAATTTTTTCAAACTCAATTAATACTGCTTCTTCCACCAAATCTGTTAAGGCTTCAATGGCAAAACTACCCTGAATAAAGTTTTCTGTTTTAGCAGCACCCAGTTCTTTATTGATAATTAATTGAATGGCCATCGCTCTTCTCACACTTTCCTCGGTAGGGGTTGTAATGGCTTCATCGTAAGCGTTGGTGTGCAAACTATTACAGTTGTCATAGATTGCGTAAAGTGCTTGCAGCGTTGTTCTGATATCATTAAAATCAATTTCTTGCGCGTGCAAGCTTCTACCACTTGTTTGAATATGGTATTTTAATTTTTGAGAACGCTCGT
This sequence comes from Sediminibacterium sp., assembly GCA_017987615.1. Classification (GTDB taxonomy): domain Bacteria; phylum Bacteroidota; class Bacteroidia; order Chitinophagales; family Chitinophagaceae; genus Sediminibacterium. Next base: position 4,512 of record JAGNTI010000107.1, read on the forward strand.
TTCCTTTGTATTTTAATTTGATGGCTTTGGCCCAAATTCTTCTAGCAACTCTACCAATTACACTGTATTCGGGATCCATGCCGTTACTAAAGAAAAACGATAAGTTAGGCGCAAAATCATCGATATGCATGCCCCTACTTAAATAATACTCAACATAGGTAAATCCATTGGCGAGTGTGAATGCAAGTTGTGTAATTGGATTGGCACCCGCTTCTGCAATATGATATCCGCTAATACTTACACTGTAAAAATTTTGTACTTGATGCGTAATAAAATAAGATTGTACATCACCCATTAATTTGAGTGCAAACTCGGTAGAAAAAATACAAGTATTTTGAGCCTGGTCTTCCTTTAAAATATCTGCCTGCACCGTGCCGCGCACACTTGACAGTGCTTGTGCTTTAATGGTTGCATATACATCCGGAGTCAGTACTTCATCACCACTTAATCCAAGTAGTTTAAGGCCTAGCCCATTATTACCTTCAGGAAGTGTATCACCACTATCTGACACCGCATATTGAGGAGGTGCAGATGCACCATATTTATTTTGAAATGCTTTTTGAATAAGGTGCTGTGCATTATTAGATGCAATCCATTTTTCACATAATTGATCAATGGCAGCATGCATAAAAAAGGCCAAAATAATAGGAGCTGGCCCATTAATGGTCATACTCACCGATGTTTTTGGATCACACAAATCAAAGCCACTGTATAATTTTTTAGCATCATCGATAGTGGCAATGTTTACGCCACTATTTCCAATTTTTCCAAAAATATCCGGACG
>JAGNTI010000108.1 GCA_017987615.1 Sediminibacterium sp.
AATGATCTGCTCAAAAAGAGGTGGGGCTTTAACGGATTTGTGATTTCAGATGCTGGCGCCGTGGGCGGCGCCAATGTTTTACATTATACAGCAAAAGATTACCCAGATGCAGGCAAAAATGCCGTTAATAATGGCCTAGACGTTATATTTCAAACAGCACAAGAACATTACAAACTATTTATCCCTCCATTTTTAAATGGTCAAATCAATCAAGAACGTTTAGATGATGCAGTTAGTCGTGTACTAAGAGCAAAGTTTGAACTGGGTTTATTTGAAACACCATACCTCGATATTAAAGCAACAGAATCTGCAAATTTTGAAGCTGCACATAAAAAAATAGCACTAGAAGCAGCACTAGAATCGGTTGTATTACTACAAAACAAAAATGCATTATTACCCATTTCAACTGCTACACAAAGTATTGCCCTGATTGGCACAGACGCCACCGAAGCAAGACTGGGCGGGTATAGTGGACCAGGCACCAAAAAAGTGAGTATACTTGATGGTATGCTACAAAAATATGGCGCTAGTAAAATTGTTACTGCAGCTGGACCAGGCCGAGATAGTAAAAACTGGAACATCATACCAAGTAAATATTTGTCGACTACGCAAGACAACCAAACACAAGAAGGACTTACTGCACAATATTTTAATGGCATAGAATTTGGAAACAATCCTACCCTACAAAGAATTGACAAAACGATTAATTTTCATTGGACCATTTCTACCCCTGATCAAGCAATTAATCCAGAATTCTTCTGTGCAAAATGGACCGGAAATATTAGAGCCCCTAAAACAGGAACCTACAAAATAGGCTTGTCTGGCAATGATGGCTTTAAATTATATATCAACAATCAACTCATCATCAACAATTGGGATAAGCAAAGCTTTCACACAAGCCTCGTTGATTACAATTTTACAGCAGGAAATAATTATCCCATTCGAGTTGAATTTAAAGAGCCAAATGGCAATTCAACCATCAAATTAATTTGGAATGTGGATGTCGTTAATACGGTAGAAGAAAAAATAACTGAAGCGGTTGCTGTTGCACAAAAATCAAAAGTAGCAGTGGTTGTAGTTGGACTTGAAGAAGGTGAATTTAGAGATAGAGCTTCTTTACAATTACCTGGCGAACAAGAACAGCTTATCCAAAGAGTTGCAGCCACAGGCACACCAACGGTTGTTGTGATTGTTGGTGGAAGCGCCGTAACCATGGGTAATTGGATGGACAAAGTAAGCAGTATTGTAGACGTTTGGTACCCAGGTGAAGAAGGCGGACATGCAGTGGCAGCAGTACTTTCAGGCGCATATAATCCAGGCGGAAAACTTCCGATTACATTTCCTGTAAGTGAAGCGCAACTTCCACTCGTTTACAACCACAAACCAACCGGACGTGGTGATGATTATGAAAATTTAACTGGACTTCCTTTATTTCCATTTGGATATGGACTTAGCTATACCAGTTTTGAATATAGTAATTTGATCATTGAAAAACCCATTACAAAAAAAGGAGACCGAATAAATATTTCCTTTGTTGTTACAAATACTGGCAAACTTGCAGGAGATGAAGTTGCTCAATTGTACCTTAGAGATCAAATTGCTTCGGTGGCAAGACCTGTTCAAGCATTAAAAGGATTTGAGAGAATTCATTTAGCAGCAGGTGCATCCAAAACCATTAAGCTTACGCTACATTCAGAAGACTTTGAAATGCTGAATGAAAAAATGGAGACGGTTATTGAGCCTGGAGATTTCACCATTATGATTGGAAGTTCATCGAGAGATATTAGACTTAAAAAAACAGTAACCCTTCAATAATATTAACTATTCCAAATACGCCAAGACTGTTCGGCCTGTTCAACAAACATTTGTTGACCATTTTGAATGGTCGCGCCCATTTGTTTCCCTTTAGCTAAAAACCTGGACTCTGCTGGGTTGTAGGTTAAATCAAACAAGTGATGGGCAGGCGTTAATAATTCGTAAGGGATAGCTGGGCAATCATCGATTTTCGGAAACATTCCAAGGGGTGTGGTATTTATAATGAGTGTATGCGCTGCCATTACAGAGGCGTCTAACTGATCGTAAGCAAACTGTTCACTAGTAGCTGTGCGCGATACATAGGTAAAAGCAATCCCTAGTTTTTGAAGCACGTACACAATGGCAAGTGCAGCGCCTCCTGTTCCTAAAACGAGTGCCTTATTATGCGTAGGCTTTAAAAAAGGAACCAATGAATTTTCAAATCCTATAACATCGGTATTATAGCCAATTAATTTACCATCCTCTATTTTTACGCAATTGCAAGCCCCTACTTCTTCAACAGCTTTTGAACGCTCAGTTAAAAAAGCAAGCACTTCTTTTTTATAAGGAATGGTGATATTAAACCCACACAAATCAGGATGGGATTGTAAGATTTCATGCAAATCAGTAATAGAAGGAATCGAAAATCTTTCGTACATACAATCTTCGATTCCTTCCTCTGTAAACTTATGTGTAAAATATTGCTGCGACAATGAATGCGTTAAAGGATAACCAATGAGTCCATAACGTTTCATAGCTCGCTTACTTATTTAAGTATAATTCGAAAGTGTCGCCTCTAAGTCCTATACGCATTGCTTCTAAGGCAATGATCTCATGAGGTGGAATATTACCTAAATTCACATTGCAACCGATAAGCTCAAGGAAATATAATTGCTGTGCTTTTTGAGGCGCTTCCCAGATTATTTTCTCTTCCGGAATTTGTGTTAAAATTTCTTGCACCAACCCTTCGCGCACTTCCCCACTTCCTCTGTAAATACCAACATTACCTGCCTCACGCGCTTCTGCAATAACATAGGTAGCACCCGCTTCAAGCTCTGCTCTCATGAGTTCGATCCATTTGTAAGGCGGAATAATATGAGCAGCATCTTTACTACCCACTTCACTATAAATGGTAAAGTGTTTGGCTAGCTTTTCAATTAAACCACATTTTTCAGTGTGCGGAATGCTGATAGATCCATCACTCACTTCCATATAGGTAATGCCGTAATCTTTGCAAACACTTATATAGTCATCTAACTGACCACGCACTAAAAAGGCTTCAAATAAAGTACCCCCAAAATAAAGTGGAATATTATAAGACTGATAAGCTTCTATTTTTTGCTTGAGATTGGGTGTTACAAAAGAAGTTCCAAATCCCAATTTAACGACATCAGAATGAGGACCACCCACACTCATAAAATTATGCACTTCGTTTATACTTAATCCCTTGTCCATTACCATGGTTAAACCCGAAGTTCTTGGCTGCGCGGTACGCACTGGAATTTGAGATAAATTAAAATTCATAGTTCTAATTTTTTACTGAAATGCAAAAATAAGTTAAACAAATGACTTTTTAAGGCTGATTATAGAGGGCAAATTTTGATGATCCTACATTTTTCGTCGACGCTTAAGCCTGGCAATAACATCTACCACTTGCGTATTTTGAAGAATAGACGGCCTGATATCTATAAATTTTTTCAAAAGCTTAGGGGCAGCAATCATTGCCTGCTCTAGTAACAGCAAACCCTCTTTTGATTTTCCAACTAAAAATAAAATGGCGCTTTGGTAAAATAAAAATATAGGCTTATGATCTGTGGCGATAAGTGCATTTTTACTTTGCAATAAAGCTTCATCAAAATATTCGGCAGTTAGCAGACAATTAATTAATGCTTCCCAACCCGAAACATTTTTAGGCTTGTGTTTTACAACAACGCCAAAGTAATGTACCGCTTCTTTGAATTGACCAAGATTGGCTTTACACTCTCCCATCGCCAAATTATATTCTGTAATGGCACGGTGCATGCGCATTGCATTTTCAAGTTGTTTCACGGCAGGTTGCCACTGCTTTTCCAACATATACGTAACTGCAATTTTATAATAGAGTTTACTATCGTCTGGATTTAAATGAACTGCTTTTTTATAATAAAATCTAGCTTGTGCAATCTTACCCATTTTATGGTAACAATGGCCAATCGCCTCGTATATCACGTCTTCAGGCCTTGATAATGCTACTACTTTTTCAAGCACTTCAACTGCTTCTTTATATTTACGAAGGCGCAAATACGCATCCCCCATATTACGGTAGGCATAGTCAAATTTATCATCAATCGCAACTGCATATTGATACGCATCAATAGATTTTTCGTAGAGTTTTAATCCTTGATATGCAGCGGCCAAATTAAACCAAGCCAACTCACTATAAGGTAATTGATCAATTATTTTTTGATGCAACTTGATACTCTCTTCATTACGTCCAGTGTAGTCTGTCCAGAAACAAATTTTATACAGCGCTTCTTCGTTAGCGGGCTCTTGTTCTAAAATAAGCACTAAACAATCAAAAACTTTTTCGAAAGATTCATAATCGTCGTAGACATCTGCTAATTCAAAAAGAAGATCCACCTTTTCATCCCCCTCAAATTTTTGAATGGCAGCTTCCAAAAGTTCGGCGGCTTTTTCTGGTTGATCAAGTGCTAAATAAGCATCCGTTTTTAAGATATATAAATCAATGTCTGAGTTGTCATAGAGTTCTGAGGTTTCTAAAATATCTAGCGCATCTAAATAACGTTTATCAACAATTAGTAAATCGGCTTTTTTAATCATTAGAGCAGAGGCAAAAGGAAATTGAGTCAAACCAATTTCAACTGCTTCTAAAGCCTCTTTTACATTGTCTTTTTCGTCGAAATAGTCAATAATGCGCAAAAAGGCGTCCTCTTCCAAAAATCTGTGCTGGCGTCCAAGCTTGAGATTCCGGTACTGCTGAAGCAGTTCTTTGAGGGATTCCCGGTCTTCTTGGTATCTATTTTGGCTCATTACTGAAAGGAATTAACCTAAAATAGACCAAAAATCAAGGTTTTCCAACAATCCAGACAACAATTTATGAACATCTCTGTTCTATTAATGATTTGGTAATTGTGAAATAATTAAGAATCCATACCTTTGCAGTAATGAAACGCAGTAAACTTATACTTACTTTAACCTTAGCTGTTACCCTACTTGTTGGGGTGCAAACAGGTTATGCTGCGTTTACATTGAGTGGGGTTTCTACAGAAAAAAGAGGTAAGCAATCTAAGTTTACACTCAAAAACTTAACCTTACTGAATTCTAAAAGCTTATCCTATAGCTCACTTAAGTCAACAATGCAATACAAAAGCATTCAAACTTTAGGTCTTCAATTAAAAGGAAACAACAATACAGAAATGAACTCAATGCTTCGTTTTGATAACGGCAACAGTTCATTTGTATTCCCTTATA
>JAGNTI010000109.1 GCA_017987615.1 Sediminibacterium sp.
CCCATCATTTTTAATATTGTGGAACAGCTAAAAATAGAAACTCAATTTGCGCCAGCACCTAAAACTGAAACCCTATGATTTGTTTTGGTGTAGATGAAATTATTATACAAAATCCTGCATGGAAAACTAAGTCTATTGGACTTGTTACAAATGATGCAGCCACTACCAATACGGGTATACTTTCAAGAACGGCACTGGTGCAAGCAGGTTTTAATATTGTTTGTTTATTTAGTCCAGAACATGGGATTTCGGCTATGGCGCCAGATGGCGAAGCGCAACAAAATAGCATCGACACTATTACAGGCCTTCCAATTATTAGTTTGTATGGACAAACATGCATGCCTACTGCAAGGGATTTAGAAAATATAGACATCCTATTATTTGATATTCCAGATATTGGGGCCCGTTTTTACACCTACCTCTGGACTTTAACGTATGTATTAGAAGCCTGCGCGCTTAACAACAAAGAATTGATTGTACTGGACAGACCCAACCCTGTTTCTGGAAATTTTGACGTCGCAGAAGGCCCTTTTTTAGAAGAAAGTTCAAGTTCATTTATTGGCAGATGGAATATTCCTATCAAACACAGTGCTACCCTTGGCGAGCTCGCACTTTATTTTAACAGCACAAAAAATATGGGGGCGAACCTAACGGTTGTTCCTGTAAAAAACTGGGACCGCAATGATTTAGTTACAGATTGGGGAACAAATTTTGTGCCTACATCACCAGCTATACATAGTCCAAATAGTATGTTACTATATCCGGGCCTATGTTTACTAGAAGCCACAAATATTAGTGAAGGAAGATGCAGTGCGTATAGTTTTGAAACCGCTGCTGCACCCTGGATGCAAACGAGTGATATCACTAGTTTTATCAACCAAAGTTTTGGCGACGAAATAAAAGCTAGTGACATATCATTTACACCTACATCTGGCAAATACGCACAAAAACTTTGCAAGGGTATTCATTTTGAGGTCATAGACCCTGCCTATTTTAAACCTGTATTTTTTGGTTTGCTTCTTGTATATATGATACGTGCAAAACACCCGCAGGCATTTGAGTGGGCGCCTTATAAAACGGCCGTAAACCCAAGTGGTGAAGATCACCTCAGTAAATTATTAGGCATTAGTAATGCGCAAAAATTATTTGATTTACCACTCCCACAATTTATTGCGAACTGCACGAAATTAACCCACTGCGCGGGCTGGGGGGAACAGATGGAGCCTTATTTACGCTATTCATTCTAACTCCGCCAAATCCCTTATTACCACGCTAGCTGTTGTACAACCAAATATGGCAGGCATGTATGAAAGTGTGCCAATAATAGATTTTTTAGGAAACGCTTTTTCTGTTTCAATAATTTTAGACTGGTCTACTATTTCTGGGCTAAACACAACGGTTAATCCTTTGTAAATGCCCAGTGCATGGAGTTTTTTTCTCACATATTTTGCCAAATTACACTGATACGTTTTTGAAATATCGGTCACTTTAATTTGTGATGGATCCATTTTCCCGCCGGCCCCTAACGAACTTACAATCGGAATTTTTCTTTCAATACAAGCTTTTATAAAATATACTTTAGGAGACAAAGTATCGATACAATCTACGGCGTAATCAAAAGCGCCGTTGTCTAATATCTCGCGGGTACGCTCTTCTTTAATATATTCTGTTAATACTGTTAAATCTAAATCTGGGTTGATGTCTTTTAACCTTTCGGCCATAACCTCCGCTTTGGGTTTTCCAGCAGTAGAATGAAGCGCCGGAATTTGCCTATTAACATTACTCAAATCTACTGTGTCCGCATCTACAATGGTCATTTTGCCCACACCTGCGCGCGCAATCATTTCGGCGCAAATACCACCAACGCCACCTAATCCTACCACGAGTACATTTTTAGACATCAGTGCTTCGACGGGTGCATCCCCTAGCATTAACTGCGTTCTACTCATCCAATACGGTATCATCAATATTATTTTTTTGGGTATAAAACTTGTTCTAGATTTAGACTAGTTAACCATGCAAAAATGTACATCCTATGCGGTTTATAAAAATATTTTATTGTAGCGCTGTTTTATGGCTCCTTTCAACACCTGTTTCAAAAGCACAAAATCAGATTCCGCTTGTTATAAAACCCACACCAGACATCAGTATTAGTCTACTTGCGTCAAGTAACAAAGTGAGCATTAGAGGACTGAGCGTTGTCAATGATAACGTTTTTTGGGCCAGCGGCTCTGGAGGTATGGTTGCAAAAACCACCGATGGCGGAAAAAATATCGAGTGGATGCAGGTGCCTGGTTTTGAAAAAAGAGACTTTAGAGACATAGAAGCTTTTGATCAAAACACAGCTGTTATTATGGCGGTTTCGGATCCAGCCATTATTTTAAAAACAACAGATGGCGGAAAAAGCTGGAAAAAAGTTTTTGAAGATACTACTGCAGGTATGTTTTTAGACGCAATGCATTTTGAAAAAGTAAATGGAAAATTAGTGGGCATGGTTGTGGGCGACCCTATCAACCAAAAAATATTTTATGCCAAAACTTTTGACGGCGGCGACAGCTGGATCAAACCTTCTAAAAAAGAATTAAAAAATATACCAACCGTACCAGAAGGTGAAGCCATGTTTGCATCAAGTGGTACCAATATTGCTATAACAAATTTTAGTACCCAATCGCCATGGCTTGTGGTAACCGGTGGTACTAAATCACGTTTAAAAGATTTTTTAAACCATTCTTTTAATGATTCGCTTCCATTACTACAAGGATTTAGCTCAGCAGGGGCTAACTCTATTGCATTTAATAATAAAATTCAAAAGGGCGTTATTGTTGGTGGCGACTTTGCGCACGATACCATTAGCAGGTTCAATTGTATTTTACTTTCTTTTGAAAATGGCAACAGAACCTACACTAACCCTATTATTAACCCACATGGTTATAGATCATGTGTTATTTACACTGACAATGAAACTTTAATTAGTTGTGGCACTTCTGGAATAGACATCAGTACCGATGGTGGCATTCACTGGGAACTGGTTTCTAAAGAAAGTTTTCATGTGGTGCAAAAGGCAAAAGAAGGAAGGGCTGTATACCTCGCCGGAGGCCGTGGCCGAATCGCAAAATTAATTTGGTAAGATTGTAACAATTAGGCACGAAAATTGTAGATTAGTAGAGCAGTATTAAAGAACTCGGTATGAAAAAATTTCAGGCAATTATCAAATTTACCATGGACGACCAGTTTATGACACTGGTTCCACCCCACCGTAGTTATATCAATTTCTTATTTAATAAGAGCATTATAGACAGCTATGCGGTGAGTATGGAGAGCCAAACCTGCTGGATTACCCTAAACACCGATTCTAAAGAGGCAGCGGCCAAATACCTGAAAAAATCACCCCTTTATAAATATTGGGACTATGAAATAGAGGAACTTTTCGTGTATGACAGCCAATTATATAGGTTTCCATCGCTTCAATTCAATTAATTCGCAAAAAATAGAAAGTTTTTTTTGGCAGTTTCAGTTCAGACCCTATTTTTGCACTCCAATAAAAAGGGAGCATAGCTCAGTTGGTTTAGAGCATCTCGTTTACACCGAGAGGGTCCGCGGTTCGAACCCGTGTGCTCCCACACAGAAAAGCCTTCGATCGTATCGAGGGCTTTTTTTATGTACCCCCTGTTTAGCCTTTTAAACTAAGTTTGTACCCATGCAACCGTTTACAACACCCAACAAAATCGTAATAACCTGCCATAAATGGTTATCCCCTGCCCTTACATCTGAAGTAACTGCTTTAGGATTTACCGTTACCAGAAGTTTTCAAACCGGTGTAGAAATTTCGGGCACCATCAACGACTGCATTAAACTTAATTTAAATCTTCGAACAGCGAGCCAGGTTTTGTATTCTATCAAAACATTTAACTGTAACAATCCCGACGAATTATATGAAAACCTCGCTACCATTGAATGGGAAAAAATAATTGATCCGGGCGGGTATTTTTCTGTTACCAGTAATGTGTTTCATACCACCATCACTACCAATTTATTTGCCAACCTTAGGGTTAAAGATGCTGTGGTGGACCGTATGCGTAAAGTAGCCAATAAAAGACCTTCAACCGGATCTAGCTTAACAGGTGCCGTTGTTTATTTATATTGGAAATATGACGAAGCAGAAGTTTTTATTGATACTACTGGCGACTCATTAGCAAGACATGGATACCGAAAAATTCCTGGTAAAGCGCCCATGCTCGAAGCACTAGCCGCTGCCACTATTTTATCGGGCAAATGGGACACAAAAACGCCTTTTATTAATCCTATGTGCGGATCTGGTACAGTCGCCATTGAAGCAGCGCTAATTGCTAGCAAACGCGTGCCTGGCCTACTTAGACACAACTACGCTTTCATGCATGTGATTGGATATGACAGAGCCGTGTACGAAAATGAAAGAGCCGCTATAGAAAATCAAATTGTAGAGCCAACGGGCTTACCCATTATCGCATCAGATATAAGCAAACAGGCCATTGATATTGCAAAACTAAATGCAGCCGCTGCTGGCGTAGAAGAACTGATCACTTTTCAGGTATGTGATTTTGAAAATACAAAGATGCCTGACAATATGGAAGGCGCTGTTATTTTATTTAATCCAGAATATGGCGAAAGACTGGGTGAAGAAATAGAACTTGAAGCTACCTATGCAAGAATGGGTGACTTTTTAAAAAGTAAATGCAAGGGCGCCACTGGCTATATTTTTACCGGCAATTTAGAACTCGCTAAAAAAATAAGGTTAAAGCCTAGCAGACGTATCGAATTTTTAAACGCCAAAATAGATTGCCGTTTACTAGAATACGAAATGTATGCGGGCACAAGAAGGGTTGAAAAGGAAAGCACCCCCTTAGCCGTATAAAAAAAGGAACGCTTTTGGCATTCCCTTTATGGATATTAGTAAGTACAATCCCCCCAGACCGCACTTACACTTATCTTACTCTAAGTAAGGACCTAAAAAGGTTGCAAAGAACAATTTTTATTAAACAGCCCAATTATTTATCAAATACCATGAAAAAAGGTAAATAACGTCATAAAAAATGGCAGCTGGGATCACATTAAATAAATAAAAGGTTGTTTAAATAAGCGAATATTTTGTTTATTAAAGCATTTAGTACATTTAGGTGACATGAAAATGGACATCATAATAGTAGACGATGAACGTCATGGGGTAGCCGCTTTAAAAAGCCTTATTCAGC
>JAGNTI010000110.1 GCA_017987615.1 Sediminibacterium sp.
TACAGCAATCAACAAAAACGATAATGTGTTTGCCTATCTCGTTTAATTATTGACGGTTATTTCACTCATAAAAAACCATCCTGGCGTACCTTTTCCTTGATGCCAACTTGGTAATTTTTTAATAGGCTGCCCTGTTATCTTCAAATACCTAAATGATGCAGTCGGATATTTTAACTCAAGCATTTGAGCAAATGGTGCATCATTCATGGTTGGCATTTCAGGTTTAATATTTGCAAGTGGCTTCCATGTTTTATTATCATTACTACCCCATGCCATTAGTGATACAGGCGGCAATATATAGGATGTAGTTGCATGAAGCGTATTAACCATGATTCTACTCGTTTGAACAGAACTTCCCATATCAAGCACTACAGTGGCTTCATTGTTTTGATAGCCCAACCACTTACTTGAAAAATCGGTATAATCTGCTAAATCCAAATCTGTTAAAACAGTAGCGGCATTCATATTGTATTTAGCATCTGGTGGTGTAGTTAGTTTATAACCTGCAACAGGGAAGCCCGCTTTCATATAAAAGTTTCTTACTGTTGCACTTCCTTTCCATCCTGCTTTAAATGCACGTACACTTAAAGTTGTCGTGTTATTTAATACAATTGGTTTTGTATATACTAAACTTGTACTGCTATCCGGATCTGTGCCATCAATTGTATATCTGATGGTAACATCTTTGATTACATGTTTGATTTCAATGGGTTGATTTTCTTTAAAATAACCACTTGGTAAAGAAACAACCGGATCATTAAGGGTAATGATGAGTGTATCAGCACCATCAAAACCATAGTCTATTTTTATTTGTCCATACTGCTTGCTAATGGCTTTAATATCTGAAGGCTTTATTTTAGTATCCCAAACAAAAATCTCTGTAATATTTTTATTGCCAAGTAATGTTTTTAAACCTTGCATCGTAATGGCTGTTCCCGCCACAGAAACTGAACTGATTTTTTTCATCGATGCAATTTCTGCCATGCTTTTATCTGTAACATTCGAATAGTTAACGTTTAATCTTTTAAGATTGGGTAGTTTACTAATCCATGAAACGTCTGCATCAGATACAGGCATTTTTGCAGCATACAAATGAACTATTTGTTCTTTGATAGGGTCTAGTTCTGTTAGTGTACTTGAGTTATACATGGTTTGACCATAAAAAGAAACAGCGAGTGCTGGAGATTTTTCACCCAACTGCTTGATTACCCTATAATTTGATTTGAGTTTATCAATAGTTGATTCACTAGCAGCATCAAAATCATATTTTTCTTCTTTGGCTAAATACGGTTTAACATACTGCTCTGCTAATATCCTAAGGGTGTCTGTGCTATTTATACTAGTAATTTTTGTGTCAAAAGGTGCACCTTTTTGAATCCAAGCTTCTAAAATGGCAAGCTCTGCAGCCGTTAATTGCGGCTTGTCCATAGGAGGCATATGTTTTTTATCAGAGAGTGGTAAATGTGCTCTGGTGATTACTAAACTTTTAAGTAAGTCACCAGCAACCACTGCTTTTCCTGATTTTCCACCCGTCATGATACCTACCGAATCACTTAAAGACAAGCCACCTTTTTTATTGCTGTTGTTATGGCAAGTACCACATTTTTCTTTGAAGATGGTTGCTACCACATTTGGATAAATGCGCGCTTCCGCGAGCGTTAATGTGCTTGGCTCATTTTTATACAGTGGCGCCGTTAAAAATCCTTCGCCATGGGTTAGGGTAGCACCAAAATGACCGGTAGTGATAGTTAGAAAAAACAGTAATACACCACTTGAAATAGATAATTTTTTATTGGATTGTATAAAGCTTGCATAACTATAAAGTATCCAAGCTAACACAGCTACTGCAGTACCTGACCACTTGTGCCACTGTAAAGTGTCTCCTTCTGTGCCTTCTTCTGTGGCCAGTAAAATACCCATGATAGCTGTAAAAATGGCTGTTAAAGCGCCAAAGAGCCTTACATAGCTAAAGATATTATTGGTAGACGAATTACTCGGAATAAAATATGAAATAATGGAAATGAGTAAGAGCGTGATTGGTAAATGCAACAGTAACGGATGCATCCTGCCCGCAACTTGAAGCCATACGGGTATTTGAAGTTTATCATCAAATACAAATACGATACCCAATAAAAAAAGTCCTGCAAATGCAAGCGAACTTGCTACTTTCTCAATCCATTTCATAGTTCACTATGCTTGTGTTAATTTATAAGGATACACTTTTCCAGAAGCCCATTGTGCTACATAAAGGCTGCCTTCATCATCTACACAAACATCATGTGGATGTGCAAATATTTTATCGGTTTGTTGCAGTGTATTTAATTTCCCACCTGTGTAAATAGGTTCAGAGCCACCAATATTAGAAACCACTTTATTTTCTTTATTTAAAATGGTAACAAAGCCACTTGCTTCTACACCCATATTTGGAGAGCGTAAAACGGCGGCATATAAATAATCACCACTAATTACTGGTCTACAAACGCCAGCACCTGGTACATGAATCACTTCTAATAGTTTTCCATCTAAAGAAAATCTTTTAAAGCAAGCTCTGTTTCTATCGGTAACAATTAGGGTAGGTGTAGCGTTTCTGTAATCGATACAAATACCATGCGCGTTGTCTAGGTATTGTTCACCTTCGCCTCTGCCACCAAAAGCATTTTTTAATTTACCATTAGCGTCATAGTGTAAAATGTATTGAGCACCATAACCATCTGCAATATAAAATTCTCCATTTTCTAAAACAGCGGTTTCGGTAGGCACAAATTTATCTTTACTCGCGTACGGTCCAACTTCTCCTGGCGGATCGATGGTAAATAATATTTTTCCATCGGTGGTTGTTTTATAAACCTGGTGTCTATTGGTATCTGTAATAAACAAAAAATCTTCTTTTCCTGTTTTTTGAATCGATAATCCATGCGCGCCCGGAAATTCTGTTCCCCAACTTCCTTTTAGCTTACCAGACTTGTTGTAAATGATGATATTGTTTTTTGTTTCGTTGGTAAGAAGGATGATATGACCCTTACTGTCTTGTACCATCTCATGACAATCATTTACAGGTGTTTTGTCTGTATTTAAAGTACCCCACTTGGTATCCAAAAAATACTTTTTATCGTTATGGCCGTAAATGGGTCCTTTTGGTTTTGCAAATAAGTCTTTGGTGATAAAAAAACTAGCGCCAGCTAACGCAGAGTTTTGAATAAATTTTTTGCGGTTCATAGGTTTAATTTTAAGCGATAATATTATTTACAACGTTTCCGTATAAGTCTGTTAAACGGTATCTTCTTCCTTGAAATTTATACGTTAAACTTTCGTGCTCTAAACCAAGTAGGTTTAAAACAGTGGCTTGAAAATCATGAACGTGTACTGGGTCTTTGATAATATTGTATCCAAAGTCATCTGTTTCTCCATGCACAATACCAGGTTTTACGCCACCGCCTGCCATCCAAATACTAAAGCAGCGTGGGTGGTGGTCACGGCCATAATTATCTACGGTCATTGGGCCTTGGCAGAAATTGGTTCTTCCAAATTCACCACCCCAAATAACAAGTGTTTCATCTAATAAGCCTCTTTGCTTTAAATCTTTAATAAGTGCTGCAGAAGGTTGGTCTACATCTTTTGCTTGTCCGCGCATTTCGTTAGGTAAGTTACCGTGCTGATCCCAGCCTTGATGGTATAGTTGAATAAAGCGAACACCACTTTCAGATAATTTACGCGCTAGTAAACAGTTGGCTGCATAGGTGCCAGGGACTAAACAATCTGGTCCATACATTTTGATCACACTATCTGATTCTTTGGAAGTATCAATGATTTCAGGAACGGCTGTTTGCATGCGGTAAGCCATTTCATACTGCTGAATTTTAGCAGCAATTTCTGGATCACCAAATTGCTCGTATTCTAAATTATTAAGTGTTGCCACTTTATCAAGCATTTTGCGGCGCGCATTTCTATCCATGCCAGCTTGATCTTGTAAATATAAAATTGGATTATCGCCACTGCTAAATTGAACACCCTGATGCACCGAATCTAAAAACCCGTTGGTCCATAATTTAGAATATACACCTTGCCCATTTCCTTTACCTCTTGATAAGAGTACACAAAAAGCAGGCAGGTTATTATTTTCGGTACCAAGTCCGTAGCTCACCCAAGAACCCATACTAGGCCTATTGCCTTGTTGTGCGCCCGACTGAAAAAACGTTAACGCAGGGTCGTGGTTAATGGCTTCTGTGTGCATCGATTTAATGATACACAAATCATCTACTACCGATGCCATATGCGGAAACAAGTCACTTACATACGCACCTGATTTTCCATATTGTTTAAAGTCGTAGTAAGACCCAATGAGCGGGAATTTACTTTGACCTGCTGTCATGCCCGTTAAGCGCTGACCGTTTCTGATAGACTCTGGTAAATCTTCACCCATTCTTTCACGAAGCATGGGTTTGTAGTCGAAAGTTTCTAGTTGAGATGGTGCACCATTTTGAAAAAGGTAAATGACACGCTTTGCTTTTGGAGCAATATGCGGTACTGCTTTCATGATGGCATCTTCTGCACTTTCCTTTCCACCAAATAAATCTGGAATGAGGAGTGAGCCAAGGGCTGCACTACCTAATCCAAGGCTCATTCTAGAAATAAATTTTCTTCGATTTGCGTTAAGGCCGTGTTCGAGTAATTCTTTTTCCATGGTTTATGTTTTTGTGATCGCTTCTTGCATGTTATAAATAACCTGAATGGTTTGCATAGCTGCAGCGAGATCAACGATTTGTTTTGTTTTAGGTTTATAGGTACCTGGCTCAATAAGCGTGGCTGCTTTCTTCTGATCTTTTGCTAATTCTTTTTTTGTTTCGTCATAAAAAGCAACAAGCGTTTCAATTTCTTTACCACTCGCTTGTCTACACAAAATGGATCTAAATGCTTTTTCAACAAATGTATTGGTGCCTGCTTTTTGTTGCAACAATTTATCGGCAAGTGCTTTTGAAGCTTCTAGTACTGTTGGGTCGTTTAGCATTATAAGCGCCTGAAGAGGTGTATTGGTACGGTACCTTGTTACTTGACACTCATCTCTATTGCTACCATCAAACATCATCATAGATGGAGGTGGTACGGTTCGTTTAATAAAAGTGTACATCCCTCTTCTGTACAAAGCTTGGCCGGTATCTTGCATGTACTTATTTAAAATACCTCTACCAGATGTAGCGAGTTCCCATAATCCTGGTGGTTGGTAAGG
>JAGNTI010000111.1 GCA_017987615.1 Sediminibacterium sp.
AACCTTAAAAAGAATCCTGATTTTAAAGTAAAATCTGATGGTACCCGTACAGCTGTTGTTGATCAATTTTTAGCTACTTGCGAAAAAGCGTTAAACATTACAGATCAAATGATTACGTTATATCCAGATGCTGCAGATGAAAACAACAAATTTGCCTCTGAGCAGCGTGTTGCCATCCAAAAAAACATCGATTATTACTCTAAACCACAAGGTAAACCAGCAGCTGCGCCAGTTAAAAAAGGCTAAAGGGCTATTTCCTTTAAAATAATGCTAAAAAAGACTCCCCAAATTGGGGAGTTTTTCGTTTATATCCCTTCTGGGGTGTATTTTTGCGGCGACTAAAACAAGTATATGACTTGGAGTACAATTTTGATGGATGCATCTGCTACCAATCTCGCCTCTAACTACCTTCCAATTGGCATACAATTAATTTTTGCTGCTGGTTTTGTTGCCACCATGATTGGTGTGTCACAATGGGTAGGACCTAAACGTAATACTTCTGATAAATTAGAAAACTTTGCGAGTGGAATTGAAACCCACGGTGATGCAAGACAACCTATGGCGATCAAGTATTTTTTAGTGGCTATTTTGTTTGTGTTGTTTGATGTAGAAGTTATTTTCTTTTATCCGTACGCGGTTAATTTTAGAGAACTAGGATGGGCTGGATATAGCGCTGTGCTTATGTTTGTAGGCTTTTTCTTAGTAGGCTTTATTTACATTATCAAAAAGGGTGCACTTACTTGGGAAGATTAATTTTAATATAAATACTATGTCACGTCCAGTACGATTTAATACCACACCTATTTTAGCCACAACTGCAGATGCAGTGGGTGCTGTAGAAGCGCCTCCGGGTTTTACAGGTGAAGGTTTTTTTACCACTCAGCTTAGTAGCGTAGTGGGTCTTGCACGTAAAAATTCGATATGGCCTTTACCATTTGCCACTTCTTGTTGTGGTATTGAGTTTATGGCAACCATGGGATCGCATTACGACCTTTCTCGTTTTGGTTCGGAGCGTGTGGGTTTTTCGCCACGCCAATGTGACCTTCTGATGGTAATGGGTACCATTGCTAAAAAAATGGGTCCTGTACTTCGTCAGGTATACCTTCAAATGGCAGAGCCTCGTTGGGTAATTGCTATTGGTGCTTGTGCATCAAGCGGTGGGATATTTGACACCTACAGCGTACTTCAAGGGATTGACCAGGTAATTCCGGTAGATGTATACGTGCCAGGCTGTCCTCCAAGACCAGAAGCTATTTTAGATGGCTTTATGAAAATTCAGGATTTAGTGGGAGAGGAAAGTATTCGTCGTAGACATTCTGAACAATACAAAACATTATTAAACTCTTACGGTATTCAATAATCAAGTATGGCACTTACCAACCAGGACATTCAAAACAAGTTGCAAGAAAAATTTGGAGACCTTGTTTCTAATTTTGAAGAATCGTATGGCCTATTAAGTTTTGAGGCAACTGCTGCTAACAATTTAAAAGTGTTGCAGTTTTTGTATGACGAACCAAGTTTACAATTCCAATTTTTAACAGACATCTGTGGCGTAAATTTTCCGGATGATGCTGGACGCGAAATTTCTGTGGTATATCACTTACACAACCTTACAGAAAATATTCGTTTGCGTTTTAAAATATTTGTTCCTGTTGCAGCGCCTGATGTTTTTACGGCTTGCAATTTATTTTCAAGTGCCAATTGGATGGAGCGCGAAACCTACGATTTCTATGGCGTTAATTTTGTAGGTCATCCCAACCTAAAAAGAATTTTAAATGTGGATGAGATGGATTATTTCCCACTCAGAAAAGAATATCCTTTAGAAGATCAAACAAGAATTGACAAAGACGACGAAATGTTTGGAAGAGGATAATAACCAAAATAATTAAACGACATGTTAGCGCATCAACAACATCATATAACACTGCCTGAAGGCTCAATCGAAAAACAAACAACTACTTTAAACGTAGGTCCTACGCACCCTGCAACGCATGGTGTATTCCAAAACATTATGGAACTTGATGGAGAGCGTATTGTTTCGACAGAGCAAACCGTAGGTTACATCCACCGCGCTTTTGAAAAGTTAGCGGAGCGCAGACCTCTCTATCAAATCACTCCTATTACCGACCGTTTAAATTATTGCAGTAGCCCTATCAACAATATGGGATGGCATTTAACCTGCGAAAAGTTTTTAGGTGTGCAAACGCCAAAGCGTGTTGATTATTTGCGCGTGATTATTATGGAGCTTGCGCGTATATCGGATCACTTAATTTGTAACTCTATTGTGGGTGTGGATACAGGTGCCTATACTGGTTTCTTGTATGTGATGCAATACCGTGAATTAATCTATGAAATATATGAAGAAGTATGTGGGTCCCGCCTTACTACTAATATTGGGCGTATTGGCGGCTTTGAAAGGAATTTCACAAATACAGCGTTTGAGAAACTCGAAAAATTCTTAAAAGAATATCCAAAAGTTTTAAAAGAGTTTGAAAACCTGTTTGCACGTAATAGAATTTTTATGGAGCGTACCATTGGTGGTGGCGCTATCAGTGCAGAGCGTGCATTAAACTATGGTTTTACAGGACCTAATTTAAGAGCTGCTGGTGTAGACTATGATGTACGTGTGCATCAACCGTATAGTAGTTATCAAGATTTTGATTTCACTATTCCAGTTGGAAAAACCGGCGATAACTACGACCGTTTTTTGGTGCGAAACCAAGAAATGTGGCAGAGTTTAAGCATTATCGAGCAGGCCTATAAAAAAGTACAAGAATTTAAAGGCACCGACGCGGAAATATTCCACGCCGATGTTCCAGAATATTACCTACCTAAAAAAGAGGACGTTTATACCAAAATGGAATCTTTGATTTGGCATTTCAAAATTGTAATGGGAGAAGTGGAAATGCCTAAAGGTGAAATTTATAACGCCGTAGAAGGTGGTAACGGTGAGCTTGGTTTTTATTTGGTAAGTGATGGTGGTAGAACACCATTCCGTCTTCATTTTAGAAGACCTTGTTTCATTTATTATCAAGCATATCCAGAATTAATTACGGGCGGCATGTTAAGTGATGCGATCGTAACAATGAGTAGTCTTAATTTAATTGCGGGCGAGTTAGACGCATAAAATATAGTAACAATGGTAAAATTTTCTGAAGCACAATTAGCAGAGGTAAAAAGGCTTGTAGCCCGTTACCCAGAAGGAAAGCAGAAGAGTGCATTACTTCCTGTTTTGCATTTAGCGCAAGATAGTTTTGGTGGCTGGTTAAGTACTGAAACCATGGATTATGTAGCGGAATTGTTACAAATCACACCTATCGAAGTATATGAAGTAGCTACTTTTTATAGCATGTACAATACAAAGCCTGTAGGTAAATATATGTTTGAAGTTTGTCAAACAGGTCCGTGCATGTTACGTGGTAGTGATGACATCATCGCGTATATCGAAAAAACACTTGGCATTAAACCAGGTGAAACAACCGCGGATGGTTTATTTACTTTAAAAACAGTAGAGTGTTTAGGTGCTTGTGGTTATGCACCTATGATGCAACTTGGTAAACATTACCGTGAACATTTAACCAAAGAAAAAGTAGACGCTATCATTGACGAATGCAGAAAATCTGCAGGCGTACTCAACTAGAAATATATGAGTGTAAAATTATTATTAGCAAAAGCACATGTTGAGGGTATCAGAGGTTTTGACGTGTATAGACGCGAAGGTGGTTACCAAAGCGTAGAAAAAGCGCTGAAGCAAATGAATCCCGAAAGCATCGTGGAAGAGGTTAAAAAAAGTGGCTTGCGTGGTAGAGGTGGAGCGGGTTTCCCTGCTGGTATGAAGTGGAGTTTTATTGCAAAGCCTGAAGGGGTGCCTCGTCACCTCGTGTGTAATGCCGATGAGAGTGAGCCAGGTACTTTTAAAGACCGCTACCTCATGGAGTTCTTACCACATTTATTAATTGAAGGCTTGATCGTATCAAGTTTTGCACTAGGTAGTAACGACACTTACATTTATATCCGTGGCGAGTATGCTTGGATCGTTGATATTTTAGAAAATGCAATTAACGAAGCAAAAGCAAATGGCTTTTTAGGAAAAAATATTTTAGGCACTGGCTTTGATTGCGAAATTCACGTTCAGCGAGGTGCGGGTGCTTACATCTGTGGTGAAGAAACGGCACTTATCGAATCATTAGAAGGTAAGCGTGGTAACCCACGTATTAAGCCGCCATTCCCAGCTATTCAGGGTGTATGGCAAAGACCAACGGTGGTTAACAACGTAGAAACTTTAGCAGCTGTTGTGCCAATCATTAACATGGGTGGCGAGGAGTATGCTAAAATTGGCGTTGGAAGATCAACGGGTACAAAATTAATTTCTGCATGTGGTAATATCAATAAGCCAGGTGTATATGAAATTGACATGACAATTTCGGTAGAAGATTTTATTTATTCTGACGAGTATTGTGGTGGTATCGCAAATGGTAAAAAATTAAAAGCTTGTATTCCGGGCGGATCATCAGTGCCTATTTTACCAGCTAACTTATTATTAAAGACAGCTAAGGGCGAAACACGTTACATGAACTACGAAAGTTTAAGTGATGGTGGTTTTGCATCTGGCTCAATGATGGGTTCTGGTGGATTTATTGTACTCGATGAAGACCAGTGTATCGTGCGCAACACTTTATCACTCGCACGTTTTTACAGACACGAAAGTTGTGGACAGTGTTCACCATGTCGTGAGGGGACGGGTTGGATGGAAAAAATATTACACAATATTGAATATGGTAAAGGCAAGATTTCTGACATTGACCTGCTTTGGGATATTCAAAGAAAGATAGAAGGTAATACCATTTGTCCATTGGGAGACGCTGCGGCATGGCCAGTAGCAGCTGCTATTAGACATTTTAGAGATGAGTTTGAGTGGCATGTAAACAATCCGCTTGAAGCACAAGAAAAAAATTATGGTTTAGCGCATTATGCAGATCCTATTCATGTGCCAGTAACCGCTTAATAAATTAAAGTATGTCCGAACAACAACTTTTTAAAGTAACCATCGACAACATTACTATTGAAGTGCCAGCAGGTACTACAATTTTAAATGCTGCCAGACAAATTGGAGGCGATGTTACGCCACCAGCTATGTGTTATTACAGCAAGCTAGAAGGTAGTGGTGGTAAGTGTCGTACCTGTTTAGTAGAAGT
>JAGNTI010000009.1 GCA_017987615.1 Sediminibacterium sp.
GTAAGTAATTAGATCCGCTTTAATATCTAGTTTATTAAAATCAAATACATCTTCAACTAGCGCATGTTGTTCTATTAAATATTGGCGCCAATGATGCAGTAAATTTTCTACATCGATAAGCCAGCAAGGATCAATCACGGTGTGCCCAAAAGGGGCGTCAAAAGCTTCTGAAATAGTATTTGGTAAGGGTTGAGTAGATAGGTAAGTAGAGTCCTCGGCAATCCTGTCTGCAAAAGCTTTCTGCATCTGTTCACTGGCGTGAAAATTAACAATATTACACTGCTTGACAATGCGCGTGCCTAACTTCTTTTCGAGTGCCTGATAGATGCGAACCGCAGCTGGCATAACATCGTCTATTTGCCAGGTTTTTACAATGCGTCTTCCGGTAACTGGGTTAATAACGCCACTGGCTATTTTACTTGCTGCCTTATTACTACCATCGTCAATGACGAGCACTTTTTGACCCTGCAAAATAAGCGCGCTACTTAAAACAGTGCCACAAATGCCCTGGCCAACTATCATTATATCGTAATGGCTGCCCTTCATTTATTCTTCTATTCTTATTTCGGTGGTAGGTAAAAAAAGTTGAATCGTTTTACGTGCAGCGTTTTGTTTTAGGGCTTTAGTTTCAATGTTTACAAAAGTATTGCCCGTGTTAAAAACGCCAGCACTTGTAAGTATATACTGGTAGCTGAATACCTGCTTTGCTAAGCTATTATAGCTAATCTCTTTTGTAAAATAAGTAGCATATTTTTTCTCTCCAGTATTTTGCGAAAATATACTTACGGCGCTGCCCATGGTGTTTTCCTCGATGGATAGTTTTTTAAAAGCCTGTGGTGTATTTATGGTGAGCGTAACGTTAAGTGTATCGCCTATATGTAGTGTAGCATTTTCGGGTAAATCAATCCAGCGTCCTTTTATTTTTTGTTGAATTGTTTTTTGCAATCTAAACGATGCGTTATAAATAACCGGCTTTTCAATTTTATTGTAGTGCGTCCAAACAATTTTAGTTTGCTGTTTATTATTTCTAGTAGCATGAATGGTTTGTAGCGTATAAGCACCCATATCATTACTAATAAAATCACTAAGTAGCAATGTGTCAAAACGATCACGACCGGCTGTTGTAAATTGTTTGTTGCCCATTTGTAGTTTCCAATAATCAAGTGGGGTAGATGCGGCAAACGAAATGCGCAAACTGTTATGGGTACTGCTTTCCGGAGCCTTTAAGAGTGAAGCAAAATTGCCCTTTATAAGAGTGTCTTTAAAAGAAGTAATAATGATGGAATCTGAAACAAGTATTCTATTGGTGTATATCTGAAAACTATCTTTGTATGTAGAAGTTGCTACTACTTCTTTTTTATTTTCTAATACCGTAGCTTCTAATTGGTAGCGGAGCATATGTATATAACCAAAAGCTGCTTGAATAGGAAACTGAATGCGTATTACAGATCCAGCGTCAATACTATAAAACTGTGATGGAAAAACGTTTTGAAACCATCCATCTACTGGGCTGTTACTAGAAGGATTGATAAGTGCTAAATGAACCTGCCCTGTAACTGGTTTGTTGCTCTTATTGGTTAGGGTTGCAGTGATAAATGACTTGTCACCTTCTCTTAAAAAGGCAGCATGACTGCCAGTAATGACAACTTGCGATGCTGCATAAAAATGGCAACCAATAAATATCAAAATCAATAAAAGAGATTGCTTTTGTAGGCGCTTCATAGTTGTAAATCTAAGTATTGATGGGCAAAAAAAAGCCTGCAACAAAAGTTACAGGCTTCTAATAAAAGTTGTAATTATTTATTAATAACTTCTGCCATTGTTTTTCCAATATCTGCAGGGCTTGCTACTACATGAATACCGCATTCCGCCATGATTTTCATTTTAGCTGCTGCTGTATCATCAGCGCCGCCTACAATTGCACCAGCGTGGCCCATTCTTCTACCCGGAGGCGCTGTTTGACCAGCAATGAAACCTACAACAGGTTTTGTTTTATTGGCTTTAATCCACTCAGCTGCTTCAGCTTCCATGCTACCACCAATTTCACCAATCATAATGATACCATCGGTTTCAGGGTCGTTCATTAAAAGTGCAACGGCGTCTTTAGTAGGGGTTCCAATAATTGGATCGCCACCAATACCAATGGCTGTTGAAATACCCATACCTGCTTTTACCACTTGGTCTGCAGCTTCATAGGTTAAGGTTCCGCTTTTTGAAACGATACCAATACGTCCTGGCTTAAAAATAAAACCTGGCATGATACCTACTTTAGCTTCACCGGCTGTAATTACGCCAGGGCAGTTAGGTCCAATAAGTCTTGTATTTTTTCCTAGTAAGTAGTTTTTAACTTTTACCATGTCTTGTACTGGAATACCTTCTGTGATACAAACAACAAGTTCGATACCAGCATCGGTTGCTTCCATAATCGCATCTGCTGCAAATGCAGGAGGTACAAAAATGATACTTACATTGGCACCTGTTGATGCAACAGCGTTTGCTACCGTGTTAAATACAGGCTTGTCTAGGTGTGTGCTGCCGCCTTTACCTGGGGTTACACCACCAACAACGTTTGTACCATATTCAATCATTTGGGTAGCGTGGAACGTACCTTCTGTTCCGGTAAATCCCTGAACAATTACTTTAGAATTCTTATTAACTAATACTGACATAGTGGTCTCGGTATTTTATTTGCCGCAAAAATAGGTGAAAAACAATACCTTACCTTCTTTCCTATTAAACTTTACTAAAATATCCCGTTCAATCCCTACTTTTGCGCTCGACTTGCAGAAGTCTTCATTTTAAAATTAAACACATGGCAACTACTTCAGACATCTCACGTGGGGTGATTCTTAAATTAGACGGCAGCTTATATTCAGTTGTTGAATTTGGCGAAAACAAGACAGCCCGTGCAGCAGCAAAGGTTTGGGCTAAATTAAAAGGGGTAGACAATAAAAGATCTATCGAAAAAACATGGAATAGTGGTGAAACCATTTATCCAGTTCGTGTAGAAAAAAGAGCTTTCCAGTTTTTATACAAAGACGAAAGTGGCTTCAACCTTATGAACAATGAGACTTTCGAGCAAATTGCTTTGGGAGAAGAAATGATTGATGCACCACAGTTTTTGAAAGACGGATCTGAAGTTTTTGTATTTATCAATACCGAAACTGACCAAGCCATTGGTGCAGAATTACCAGAAAAAATTGTTGTAAAAATCACGTATTGTGAGCCAGGATTAAGAGGTGATACTGCAACAAGAGCCCTAAAAGCAGCAACTGTTGAAACAGGGGCTACTGTAATGGTTCCTTTGTTTGTGGAGGAAGGGGAGTTGATCCGCGTTAATACCAAATCTGGTGACTACGTAGAAAGAGTAAAAGAATAACATTTAACGTTAATAAATAAAAAAGGGGAAAATTCAATTTTCCCCTTTTTTTGGCAAAAAATGCCTATTTTGCCCCCGAAATTGATCAAAATAACCCCAATTTACCCCAAAAACCGTAAAAATGGACTTAAAGCAAATTCACGAATTAATCAAAATTGTCAATAAAAGCAACATTGGCGAAATCAGTATAGAAGATAAAGATGGTAAAGTAACCATCAAGCAAAAAGAAGAGGCTGCGGTTACCTATACCGCTGCACCTAGCCAGGCTGTTTATGCACCAGCTCCTGCTGCAGCACCTGCGGCTGCTCCAGTTGCAAGCGCGCCAGCTCCTGCTGCTGCTCCAAAAGCGGACAACCTAATTACCATTAAAAGCCCAATGATTGGTACTTTTTACAGAAGACCTTCTCCAGACAAACCTTTACTTGCTGATGTAGGTACAGAAGTTGCTGCTGGTAAAGTAGTTTGTATCATTGAAGCGATGAAGTTATTTAATGAAATTGAAAGTGAAATTTCAGGAACCATTGTTAAAGTACTTGTTGAAGACGCAAGTCCTGTAGAGTTTGATCAGCCTCTATTTTTGGTTGAGCCAAACAAATAAGAAGGGTCTTTCTTAAACTTTAAATTCAAAAGATGTTCAATAAAATATTGATTGCCAATAGAGGTGAAATTGCGCTTCGTATTATACGTACCTGTAGAGAAATGGGTATTAAAACCGTAGCCGTTTATTCTACCGCTGATAAAGATAGCTTGCACGTAAAATTTGCTGATGAAGCTGTTTGTATTGGTAAGCCTAAAGGGGTTGATTCTTATTTAAATATTCCTCATATCATGGCTGCTGCCGAAATTACCAATGCAGACGCCATTCATCCTGGATATGGATTTTTAGCAGAGAATGCCAAGTTTGCACAAATCTGTGCGGATCATGGTATTAAATTTATTGGTCCAACCCCCGAAATGATCAATAAAATGGGGGATAAGATTACGGCCAAGGATACCATGATTAAAGCAGGTGTTCCAGTCGTACCAGGTGGTAAAGGGTTATTGGAAAGTGTAGAGGAAGCAATGACTCTTGCCAAAGAAATTGGATACCCTGTTATTTTAAAAGCAACTGCCGGTGGTGGTGGTAAGGGTATGCGTGTAGTTTGGAATGAAGAAGAAATTGAAAAAGCATATACATCTGCTAGACAAGAAGCCGCTGCTGCATTTAAGAATGACGGCGTGTACATGGAAAAATTTGTAGAAGAGCCTCGACATATTGAAATTCAGGTAGCTGGAGATCAATACGGAACGGTTTGTCATATGAGTGAGCGCGATTGTTCTATTCAACGTCGTCACCAAAAATTAGTAGAAGAATCTCCTTCTCCATTTATGACACCTGAACTTCGTAAAAAAATGGGTGAAGCCGCTATTAAAGCAGCTGCAGCTATCAATTATGAAAGTGTGGGTACCGTAGAGTTTTTAGTGGACAAGCACCGCAACTTCTATTTCATGGAAATGAATACCCGTATTCAGGTAGAACACTGTGTAACGGAAGAAGTAATCAATTTTGATTTAATTAAAGAGCAAATTAAAATTGCAATGGGTGAAAAAATTTCTGGCCGTAACTACGAGCCTATAATGCACGCCATTGAATGTCGAATTAATGCCGAAGATCCATACAACGATTTTAGACCATCACCCGGTAAAATCACAGTACTACATACGCCAGGTGGACACGGTGTTCGTGTAGATAGCCATGTTTATGCAGGCTATGTAATTCCGCCGTATTACGACTCTATGATTGGTAAATTAATTACCGTTGCACAAACACGTGAAGAAGCCATTGATACCATGTATCGTGCACTTTCTGAATATGTGATTGAGGGCGTTAAAACAACCATTCCTTTTCATTTGCAACTCATGCAAAATGAAGATTTTAGAAAAGGTAATTTTACCACTAAGTTTTTAGAAACATTCACAATGAAATAAAAAAAATCCCTTACAATTTGTAAGGGATTTTTTTTGAATACTATTGGAACTATTGTCCACCACCACGCTGTGGTCTGTTTCTTCTCATTTCTTCGTAGAAATCATCTACTGCTTTAATTTGATCGTCTGTTAAAGGAATTGCTTTTAATTTCTTTTTACGCTCGTCGGCAGTTTCTTTTTGTTTCGCGGCTCTTTCTTCTTCCGATAAATCACGAAGTCCACGACCTTGTGATTGTGCCCATAATTGGATTTCTAAAACCTTGTCTGCTTCTGTATCAGAAAGCTTGGTTTTTTCTATTAACTGTGGCTTGATACGTTGTTTCATCATTTCAAGCATTTGAGCAGGGTCCATTTGCTGACCACCACCAAATCCACCACCACCTTGTGCCATAACGCTTGTAGCTGCTATGCAACCAACAATGGTTAAGAGTGCGATTATTTTTTTCATAATTTAATTTTTAGGTTTTGTTAAGATAGTAAAATATTTATTGTTGCTTTTATTTTTTCGGCAAACCTTATTGATTATTCGGTACGCTTATCTTAAAAATAACATTTCTCTATACTTTGGTAAGGTCCATTTATCGTCATCTACTAAATGTTCTAGCTTATCTACATGATAACGGATTTCATCAAAAAATGCTGACTTTACATCCGCTTCATATGCAATGGCTTTTTTTCTAGTGTCTTCGATATTGTTGGCTACTTTTCTAGCTTCTACCATGGCATTTACCTGCGTATAAATAACCTGTATATGCTTGCTTACCTGTTGTAACAAATCGGTTTGACTTGCATAGGTATCTGCGCCAAGTCCAGCAGCTTTTAATCCAGCTATATTGCTAGATAATTTATTTTGGTACGTAATGGCTGCAGGTAAAATATGGTTGATGGCTAGATCACCCATAATACGCGCTTCTATCTGTACTTTTTTAATATATTTTTCTAGTTCAATTTCATGTCTTGCTTCTAGCTCGGTGTGGGTATATACATGGTTACGTTCAAATAAATCTTTTGATTTTTTAGTAACCATCGCATCAAGCGCAACAGGAGTTGTTTTCAAATTAGGAAGTCCTCTGCGTTCTGCCTCCGCGTGCCACTGATCGCTATAGCCATCACCTTCAAATAAAACAGCTTTACTTTCTACAATGTATTTTTGAATCACTTGCATGATAGCGATTTCTTTTTTGTCGCCTTTTTCAATAAGTGTATCAACGTCTGATTTAAATTGTTTGAGCGTGTCGGCTACGATGGTGTTTAATACCGTCATAGAAATAGCACAGTTAGCAGAAGAACCTACGGCTCTAAATTCAAATTTGTTTCCAGTAAATGCAAATGGAGACGTACGGTTACGATCGGTGTTGTCTAATAATAATTCAGGAATACTTCTATGTAAATCGAGTTTTAAAATAGCTTCGTCCTGTTCGTCAAACTTATTGCCCACGCGGGTTTCGATGTCGTCTAATACTTTTGCTAAATATTGTCCCACAAATACAGAAATGATAGCAGGTGGTGCTTCGTTGGCGCCAAGTCTGTGATCGTTTGGTGCAGATGCAATAGCAGCGCGTAAAATATCTGCGTAATCATGAACGGCTTTAATGGTGTTTACAAAGAAGGTCAAAAACATGAGGTTTGTTTTTGGCGTTTTACCCGGTGCTAATAAGTTAACACCTGTATCTGTTGCCAAACTCCAGTTGTTGTGTTTACCACTTCCGTTAATACCTGCAAAAGGTTTCTCGTGAAACAGTACCACTAGTTTGTGACGCTTTGCAACACGACTCATGATGTCCATTAATAGTGTGTTGTGGTCAACCGCAATATTTACTTCTTCAAATATCGGCGCGCACTCAAATTGTGCAGGAGCTACTTCATTGTGACGCGTACGAAGTGGAATACCCAGTTTGTAAGACTCTTGTTCAAAGTCTCTCATAAACGCATATACGCGTTCTGGAATCGATCCAAAATAATGATCTTCTAATTGTTGTCCTTTAGCAGGAGAGGCGCCGTACACGGTTCTGCCGCACTGCACTAAATCGGGTCTTGCATTGGCAATGGCTTCGTCAATTACAAAATACTCCTGTTCCCATCCAAGTGTAGGAGTTACTTTGGTTACGTTTTTATCGAAGTAATGACAAACGTCTATAGCTGCTTTATTGATGGCTTCTACTGCTTTTAATAAAGGCGCTTTATAATCTAAAGACTCACCCGTATAGGCAACAAATAGGGTAGGAATGCAAAGTGTTTTACCTTGTCCAATTTCAATAATAAATGCAGGTGAAGAAGGGTCCCATGCAGTGTAACCTCTTGCTTCAAAAGTTGCGCGTAGTCCACCACTTGGAAATGAAGATGCATCAGGTTCTTGTTGAATGAGTGCAGCGCCATCAAATTCTTCGATAGCAGTACCATCCCCTTTTAAAGTAAAAAATGAATCGTGTTTTTCTGCGGTAGTTCCAGTAAGTGGTTGGAACCAGTGCGTATAGTGTGTTACGCCTTTACTTTCGGCCCATGCTTTAATACCAATGGCAATTTGATTGGCCATGGTGCGGTCAATTTTTTTACCTCCTCTTATACTCGTCATTAAACTTTTATAAGACTCGTCGGTGAGGTACTCTCTTGCTGTTTTTAAAGTAAAAACGCTCGAATTAAAAATGCCGGTAATTTTTGCACTCGCAGCAACAGTGGTTTGATTGTTTTTCAAATCACGAATTGCATCAAAACGTAATGACATATAAATTGTTTTAATATGAATTAAAACATAAAGGTACCGGCTCTTTTAATGGTATTTCTGCATAATAATCAACAAAAAATCCCCCAAATTTTCATTTGAGGGACTCCGATTGCTTACCTAACCTTCTAAATTTAAACTTTTGCTGTTTTTACCGTTTTGATAATTCGAGCAGCAACTTTATATGGATCTGCTGCTGAGTTTGGACGACGGTCTTCTAACCAGCCTTTCCAGCCTTTTTCTACCGCACCAATAGGGATACGAATGGATGCACCTCTGTCTGATACGCCAAAAGAAAAATCGTGGATAGAAGCTGTTTCGTGCTTACCGGTTAAACGTAAATGATTTTCTGCACCATATACATCGATATGTTCTTTAACAAATGGACGGAACGCTTCACAAATGGTTTCATACACTTCACGCTTACCACAAGTTCTTAATGTTGTGTTAGAGAAGTTTGCGTGCATACCAGAACCGTTCCAATCTAGTGTACCAAGTGGTTTACAATGCCAGTTGATAGATACGCCATATGATTCACCAATTCTTTCTAATAAATAACGAGCTACCCAAATTTGGTCGCCAGCTTCTTTGGCGCCTTTTGCAAAAATTTGGAATTCCCATTGTCCAGCAGCAACTTCTGCATTGATACCTTCTACATTTAAACCTGCTTCTAAGCAAATGTCTAAATGTTCTTCTACAATATTTCTGCCAAATGCATTGTTAGCACCCACAGAGCAGTAGTAAGGTCCTTGAGGGCCAGGGTAGCCACCTTCTGGGAAACCAAGTGGTTTATTGGTATTTGGGTTCCACAAGAAATATTCTTGTTCGAAACCAAACCAAAAGTCATTGTCATCATCTTCGATGGTTGCACGGCCGTTTGATACGTGCGCTGTGCCATCTGCATTTAATACTTCACACATTACTAAGTATGCGTCTTTACGTCCTGGGTCTTTACAAATAAATACAGGCTTTAAAAGACAATCAGAAGAACCGCCAAGAGCTTGCTCGGTAGAAGAGCCATCAAAGCTCCACATATCACAATCTTCTAGTTTACCACTAAAGTTTTTTTCAATTTTAGTCTTACTTCTTAAAGACTGTGTAGGCTTGTAGCCATCCAACCAAATGTACTCTAATTTCGATGCTGACATGGGTATGCTTTTGTATTAAAAAAATTATGTATATTAATCAAAGTGCTTATTTCTTCAATTATTTTGCAAAAATAAGGCGCATCAGATAAGATTTGTAATTATTTATCAATAGATATTTACAAATTGTCTTAAAATATTAACATAATTAAAATATATAATATATAAATTAAATGAATTGCTTGGTTTTTATATAAAGTATTGAATTACACATTTTGGGGGTCTTAATGTTGGTAATTCAGCTATTCAAATAGGAGATGCTATCTTACCTTCGCAGCATCATGGAAATTACAGTAGAAACCGCCCAAAAACTTCGCCTTACTGCCGAAGAATTTGAACTCATCAAGCAAAAATTAGGTCGAACGCCCAACTTTACAGAGCTATGTTCTTTTAGTGCTATGTGGAGTGAGCATTGTAGTTATAAAAACTCGATTAAGTGGCTCAAAACATTGCCACGTGATGGAGGAAGAATGCTAGTAGCCGCTGGTGAAGAAAATGCTGGTCTCATGGATATGGGCGGTGGCTTTGGCGTGGTATTTAAAATTGAAAGTCATAACCACCCAAGTGCACTAGAACCTTTTCAGGGAGCTGCTACTGGTGTAGGTGGTATTCAGCGTGATATTTTTACCATGGGTGCGCGTCCAATTGCGTCACTCAATAGTTTGCGTTTTGGAAATTTACAAGATACCAAAACACAGCGCTTGTTAAAAGGCGTGGTGCATGGCATTGGACATTACGGTAACTGCTTTGGTGTACCAACTGTGGGTGGTGAAGTTTATTTTGAAGATTGCTACCATACCAATCCACTTGTGAATGCCATGAGTGTTGGTATCATGAAAGCAGGTGATATGATTTCTGCAACTGCCGAAGGTATTGGTAATCCGGTATTTTTTGTAGGAAGTGCAACAGGTAAAGATGGTATTGGTGGTGCAAGTTTTGCATCTGCAGATATTACTGCTGATAGCGTAGAAGAATTACCAGCAGTACAAGTAGGTGATCCATTCCAAGAGAAAAAATTATTAGAAGCTTGCCTAGAACTTATTCATACCGGCGCAATTGTTGGTATGCAAGACATGGGTGCTGCAGGCATTATATGCTCTACTGCAGAAATGAGTGCAAAAGGTGGCGTAGGTATGCGCATCGATTTAGAAAAAGTACCTACGCGTCAAAAAAATATGAAAGCTTGGGAACTACTTTTAAGTGAGAGTCAAGAGCGCATGTTAATTGTAGTTGAAAAAGGAAAAGAAGCATCGGTTTTAGAAATATTTGAGAAGTGGGATTTATCTGCAAGTAATATTGGAGAAGTTACAGGCGATGGCATGTTAAATTTTTACATGAATGGCGTGCATGAAGCTTCGTTACCTGCACATGAACTCGTGTTAGGTGGTGGTGCTCCGCAGTACACAAGAGAATATACTGCGCCTGCATATTTTTCTAAAATTGAAGCGTTTGATATAAGTAGTGTTGCTGATGTTACAAGTGTGCAGGAAACTGCAGAAGCACTTGCAACGCTTCCTAACATTGCATCAAAGCGCTGGATATACACACAGTACGATAGCATGGTGGGTGCAGCAAATGCTTCTACCAATGCGCCAAGTGACGCATCTATTGTTCTTGCAAAAGGAACGGGTAAAGGCCTTGCCATGACCGTTGATTGTAACAGTAAATATGTTTTTGCAGATCCATACAAAGGAGGCATGATTGCCGTTGCAGAAGCTGCAAGAAATATTGTTTGTAGTGGTGGTGAGCCAATAGGTGTTACCAACTGTTTAAACTTTGGAAATCCATACGATCCAGAAGTGTATTATCAATTTGTAAAAGCAGTAACCGGAATGGGTGATGCTTGTCGTAAATTTAATACGCCGGTTACAGGTGGTAACGTAAGCTTTTACAACCAAAGTCCAGAAGGTCCCGTGTATCCTACGCCAACCATTGGTATGGTGGGTATAGTAGATGATATGAATGCAACCATGACGCTTAACTTTAAAAAAGAAGGGGACGTTATTGTTTTATTAGGTGCTCCGCAAAATGAGATTGGGTCTTCAGAATATTTACATAAATTAAAAAAAGTAGAATATTCTCCAGCACCTTATTTTGATTTAGATACCGAGTTTAATGTGCAACAATTGGTGGCGTCTCTCATCAAAAATAAAAACATTGTAAGTGCACATGATATCAGTGAAGGTGGTTTAGCCATTACACTTTTAGAATCTGGGTTTACAAGTAATTTAGGGTTTGAGGTAGGCGCTGCGCCTGCAGGTTTTAGAACCGATGCCTACTGGTTTGGTGAGGCGCAAAGCCGCGTGGTGGTGAGTTGTGGAGCTGAACAGGTAGCTGCAGTTGAACAAGCCGCGGCAGCGGCGGGTGTGGCTTTTTCTGTTCTAGGAAAAGTTACAAGTGGTGCAGTAAATGTTGGTGCTGAAAACTGGGGAACCATTACTAGCTGGAAACATAAATATGATACTGCTATCGAAAATTTGATCAAATAAATTAATTGTACAGAAAGCCTAATGACAATACATCCTTCAACAATAATCGTTACTGGTGCTGCAGGATTTATTGGATCGTGTATGGCGGGCTATTTAAATGCACTAGGGTATCATCATTTAATTTTAGTAGATGATTTTGGTGTAGAAGCAAAAAGAAAAAACTGGGAAGGAAAAATATACGATCATATTGTAGAACGCGCTTCTTTGTTTGAGTGGCTGTCAAGAACAGAAACTAAAATTGATGCTTGCATTCACTTAGGTGCAAGAACAGATACTACTGAGTTTGATTATGCAGTGCATGAAGCGCTCAACCTAGAATATTCAAAACAAATTTGGGATTACTGTACTGCAAAAAATATTCCACTCATTTATGCATCATCGGCAGCAACCTATGGTGCTGGTGAAAATGGCTACAACGATGCGCACGAAACGGTTGCAGCGCTTAAGCCATTAAACCCATATGGTGTTAGTAAAAATGAATTTGATAAGTGGGCGCTAGCACAAAAAGATGCTCCTGCTTCTTGGACTGGTTTAAAATTCTTTAATGTATACGGTCCCGGCGAATATCATAAGGGCCGAATGGCTTCTGTAATTTTTCATGCGTTTAATCAAATTAAACAAACGGGGAAAGTGCAGCTATTTAAAAGCCACAAGCCAGACTTCAAAGATGGCGAACAACTCCGCGATTTTATTTATGTAAAAGACGTGGTAGCTGTAATAGGATGGATGCTGGAAACAATGCTTCAAAACAATTGGATGTCTGTAAATGATGGGCTCTATAATTTAGGAACAGGGGAGGCGCGTAGTTTCATAGATTTAGTTAGGGCCACTTTTGCTGGGCTAGATTTGGAACCCAATATCCATTTTATAGATATGCCACTCGACATTAGAGATACCTATCAGTATTTTACTGAAGCCAGCATGGAAAAGTTAAAGGCAGCAGGCTACAAAACAGGCTTTACAAGCCTCGAAGATGGGGTACAGGATTATGTGGCCCATTACCTTCAAAAAGGGCTTATTTATTAACCTGTTTATTCACATTTTCAACTATTTTTTAGATTCAAGACGTAAACACTTTGCGGGTCTTGTTAATTAATGTAGGTTTGTATGACCTCTAATAAATTTCCCTTTTAAATCAGGTCAAAACAATCTTAACCATGTAAAAATGGAGTGCACAATAGCCCTGCTATTGAGTGCATTTTATTTTTATAACTAGATGAATTTAATTTATGGCAAAGTACATTTTTGTTACGGGCGGCGTTACAAGTAGCTTAGGAAAAGGAATCATTGCAGCATCGCTCGCAAAATTATTGCAGTCTAGAGGACTCACAGTAACCATTCAAAAGTTTGATCCCTACATCAACGTGGATCCAGGAACTTTAAATCCATACGAACATGGAGAGTGTTATGTTACCGAAGATGGTGCAGAAACGGATTTGGATTTAGGACACTACGAACGTTTCTTAAATATTCATACAACACAGGCAAACAACGTTACAACAGGTCGTATTTATCAGACCGTTATTAATAAAGAAAGAGCTGGTGACTTTTTAGGTAAAACAGTTCAAGTGGTGCCGCATATTACCGATGAAATCAAGCACCGCATGAAGCTACTTGGTGAAACAGGTAAGTATGATATTATTTTAACTGAAATTGGTGGTACTGTTGGTGACATTGAAAGTTTACCTTTTATAGAGGCCGTGCGTCAATTGCAGTGGGAGCTCCCAGAGCAAGACGTAATGGTGGTGCACCTTACACTTATTCCATATTTGCGTGCTGCTAAAGAATTAAAGACAAAGCCTACGCAACACAGTGTAAAAATGTTAAGTGAAACAGGTGTGCATCCTGATATTATTGTTTGTAGAACAGAAGAGCCGCTTAATGACGATATCAAAAGAAAGATTGCACTGTTTTGTAACGTAAAACAAGAAGCTGTTATTGAAGCTATGG
Organism: Sediminibacterium sp.; assembly: GCA_017987615.1. GTDB lineage: Bacteria > Bacteroidota > Bacteroidia > Chitinophagales > Chitinophagaceae > Sediminibacterium. Next base: position 13,651 of record JAGNTI010000009.1, read on the forward strand.
ACGCTTCCACCATTTACGAAGTGCCACTTTTGATGCTGCGTGAAAAGCTTGATTTAATTTGTTTGAAAAAATTAAATATCAACGGATACGGTGCGCCTAATTTAGATAAGTGGAATGGCTTTTTACAAAAATTAAAACATCCAAAATCTGAAGTTCGTATTGGATTGATTGGAAAATATATTGAGTTACAAGATGCTTACAAATCTATTTTAGAAAGCTTTATTCATGCGGGTGCGCCTAATGAGGTTAAAGTAAAAGTGGTGAACGTGCATAGTGAGCATTTGACACAGGAAAATGTTGCTGAAAAATTAGAAGGCCTTGATGGTTTACTAGTAGCGCCTGGTTTTGGTAACAGAGGTATCGAAGGAAAAATTCATGCCGTACAGTATGCAAGAGAAAATAATTTACCATTTTTTGGTATTTGTTTAGGTATGCAAATGTCTGTAATTGAATATGCAAGAAATGTACTTGGTTTAGCGGACGCGCATTCTACCGAAATGAATGCGACTACCTCTAATCCAGTTATTAATATGATGGAGGAGCAAAAGAAAATTAAAATGATGGGTGGAACCATGCGCCTTGGTGCATATCCTTGTGAAATTACACCAGGTACACTTGCACATAAAATTTATGGAGCTACTTCAATCACGGAGCGTCACCGTCACCGTTATGAATTTAACAATGATTATTATGACGCGTTTATCAAAGCCGGACTTGTGGCGAGTGGTAAAAATCCTGAAACTGGACTAGTGGAAATTGTGGAACTTCCCAATCATCCATTCTTTATTGGTGTGCAGTATCATCCAGAGCTTAAAAGCACTGCCGAAGTACCTGCGCCACTTTTTGTTAGCTTTTTGGCAGCTGCAAAGCTCTATCAAGCCTCTAAAGCGGCTAAATAACCTTAATTTTTAACTGTTCGGTCAATGATTCTAGGTTTCAACTAGTACCTTTGACCTTCAATAAATACACGTATGAAGTCTGATAAGAATTCGCTCATAGGATTTGTTTTGTTAGGTATCTTGTTTTTTTCTTATTTCTGGTATACCAATCAACAACAAACTGCTTTGGTAGCTTTTAAAAAGCAACAAGAAGATTCTATTGCTAAAGTGCAAGCTAAACTTGTAAAGCCGCAAGATGTTGTAGCTGCTAAAATTGATTCTTTACAAAGAGACTCGATTGCTAAAATTGCTACTGCAGGAAATTTTGCAGAAGCGGCACTTGGTAAAGACACAACGGTAACAATTGAAAATGAATTGATAAGTGTTGTACTTACCAATAAGGGTGGTCAAGTAAAAAGCGTAACGTTAAAAAAATATACCACATCAGATAGCGCAGCTGTTGTTTTGGGTCAACAAAACCAAATGGGCTACGCTGTAAATACAGCAAATAATAAATCAGCGCTAACTTCTGAATTATATTTCACGCCATCGGCAGTAACTAAAACATCAGATGGGTCTTCGTCTATCAAATTTGTTATAGCTTCTGCTACTGGCACTTCAATTATTCATACCTATACGCTACATCCAAATTCATATGCACTTGATTGGGATATTGAATTAGTGGGCGCTAACCAATTATTAACGGCTGGTGTACTTAATTTTAAATGGCTTTCAGAAACCAGTCAACTCGAAAGAACAGCCGAGTATGAAAGACAGATGTCTAATATTTGTTTTTCAGAAGGAAACGAGTTCGATTATATTTCAGCGAATAACGAAAAAACATTTGAAAAGCCAGTACAGTGGGTGAGTGTGGTGCAACAGTTTTTTAATACCACCCTTATTGCAAAAAATAGTTTCAATTCGGGTGCTGTAAACTGGTCTCGATATACTGACAGTTCTAAAAAGCTTGCTAAAACAGAAACCAATCTACAAATCAAATTACCGCTTGCAGCAACAAATAAAGTAGCCTTACAATTGTTTTCAGGTCCTTCTGATTTTGAGATTCTTAAAAAGCAAGCACCAGAAATGGACCGTATTGTGAATCTAGGAAGAGATATGTATTCATTTGTGCGCCCTATTAACAAATACATTATCATGCCAGTATTTGATTTCTTTGCTGGTTTTGTTTCAAATTATGGTTGGGTTGTATTGTTGCTTACTTTGTTTATCAGACTTGTAACTTCTCCTTTAACCTATAGCAGCTATTTAAGTGGAGCTAAAATGAAAGTATTAAAGCCAGAGCTTGATACAATCAAGAAAAAATTTGGGGATGATCAGCAAGGGTTTGCAATGGAGCAAATGAAATTGTTTAGAGAGGCGGGTGTAAATCCTTTAGGAGGATGTATTCCAGCGTTACTTCAGATCCCCATTTTCTTTGCACTCTATAGTTTCTTTAATTCTCATATCGCGCTAAGGGGGCAGGCCTTTTTATGGAGTAAGGATTTGTCAAGTTATGACGTAATAGCTACGCTTCCATTTAGTATTCCATTAGGTTTTGGAGATCATATCAGTTTATTTACCATTACTGCGGTACTAACAAGCTTTTTAATTTCCATTTACAATATGAGCATGACGCCAACACAGGACAATCCTGCGCTTAAGTACATGCCTTATATTTTCCCTTTCATGCTATTGTTTATCTTTAATAGATTACCATCGGCACTAACCTGGTACTATACTGTTTCAAACATAGTGACCCTTGGTCTTCAATTTGTGATTCAAAATTATATCATCAACCACGATAAAATTTTAGCACAGATGGATGAAAAACGAAAAACGCCAAAAGCAAAAAGTAAATGGCAAACTCGTTTTGAACAAATGCAAGACAGTCAGAAAAAATTGCAAGACTTGAAAGATAGAACGGCAAAGAAAAAATAAATAAAAAGCCCTGCTGTTGTAAGTAGGGCTTTTTTTAAATAGCATTACTTGAAAGTATTTGTATCGATATTATTTTGTTTATTGGCTTTTAATATGGCCTTTGCGCAGCAGCGAATAGTAGCGGAGTGTACTGTGGTATATAAAGTAGAATCACAAGATACGCCTGATGAGGGTATGCATCAGAAAGCAACAAAAACGGTATATATCAAAAGTAATAATGCCCGCATAGATCTTGTAGCCCCTGCTTATTCTCAAACAACTATTTATAATAAAACAACGTCAACTGCTACTATTCTGCGTTCTTTTGGAGAAGATAAATACATGACGCCATTAAGTTTAACGCAGTGGCGAAAAGTGAATGCAGCCTTAGATAGTGTTCAAATTCAAATGACTAGCGACTCTGTTTCTATATTAGATTACACCTGTAAAAAAGCGGTGTTGCAACTAAAAGATGAAACTCAAGTTATCGTGTATTATACAGCCGCTATTATCCCTTCGGTAAAAGAATATGAGTATCTTTTTAAAGATATACCTGGGTTTGTATTAGGCTATGAAATGAAAGATGCAGCAGGCAAGAAAACGGTTTTTAAAGCCACGCAAATTAATCTATACAATCCTGTGTCTGCATCAAGGTTTGATATACCCACAAAAGATTACCGAGTTATTGCGGTAGATGATTCAATAAAATTGTAATTGGGAAAAGCTGGTGAGCTAACTAATAATTAATTATTAGCAGGACTAGGTGTCTTAAACTTAGGCACTTTTACTTTAAACTTATAAGGGAATACAAATGAACTGTTGCCGTTATCAAAACGAAGCATTGAGTTCATTTCTGTATTGTTGTTTCCTTTTAATTGAAGACCTAAAGTTTGAATGCTTTTGTATTGCATTGTTGACTTAAG
>JAGNTI010000112.1 GCA_017987615.1 Sediminibacterium sp.
TTAAAGATAGGGTTGTAAATAATTCGGCGCTCTATTTTTTACACGAACTTGGATGAATGGCAAAATAAATTAAACAAATCGGTGAAAATTTGTGGATTTCTAGGGAATAAGCCTCTTATACTGAGGTATTTAGGACTTATACATAAGGGTTAAAGTTATTTTTTAGTAACCAAATTTGGCTATTTCAATAAATTAACTAATTTGTAAGCCCAAAGGGTTTATTTGAAAAATTTTTACGTTTAAATTATTTTCATTTGAATCCAAAAGGAACAAATTTTTAAATCGGTTTTAATTATTTAAAAAACAAAAAATCTATCGAATCATGGCTGAGACAAAACCAACTGCAACAGCTGCAAAAAGTAGTTCAACTGCACAACCTAACAAAAGCAGTAACTTAGTTGCAACAATCGCTCCAATTGCTTGTATTATTGGCGGTTACCTTATTTGGCGCGTACTATTAGGAAGCGCTTCTAACTTTACAACTCCTGATCCTGATGCTAGCCATTGGTTTTGGCCTAACCACAAAGGACCAAAAGGAACTTTTACAAAAATGTATGAAGGTGGTATCATTGTACCTATCCTTATTGGTTGTTTATTAACTGTATTAACTTTCGTAATCGAAAGATTATTAACTGTAAATAAAGCTTCTGGTACTGGAAATATTGCTGAGTTTGTGCGTAAAGTACAATTCCATTTAGCAAACAAAGACGTTGAAAAAGCGTTAGCTGAGTGCGATAAGCAACAAGGTTCTGTAGGTAATGTAATGAAAGCTGGTCTTAAGAAATACAAAGAAATGATTTCTAATACCGAGCTTACTACAGATCAAAAAGTATTAAACATTCAAAAAGAAGTAGAAGAAGCAACAGCGCTTGAACTTCCTATGTTAGAAAAGAACTTAGTGTTCTTATCAACTATCGCATCAGTAGCAACCTTATTAGGTCTATTAGGTACGGTAATGGGTATGATCCGTTCATTCTCTAAATTAGGTGACGAAGGTGGTGGAGAGGCTGCTCGTGAATTATCTCAAGGTATCTCTGAGGCCCTTTACAATACGGCTTTAGGTATTGGTACTTCTGCGGTAGCGATCATCATGTACAACGTATTTACAACTCGTATCGATGCAGTTACTTACGGTATTGATGAGTCTGGTTTCACATTAACACAAAGCTTTGCTGCGAACTACAAATAGTTGTATCAACTATTATGTAATCCAACAAGTTTTGAATCTTAATCTGAGAACCTACTAAATTAATTAACAATGGGAAGAGCCAAATTACCACGTAAGAGCACCAACATAGACATGACGGCTATGTGTGATGTGGCGTTCCTTCTATTGTCGTTCTTTATCTTAACAACAAAGTTTAAACCTGCAGAAGCAATTGCAGTTACCACTCCAAGTTCGGTAGCAGCAAAAGTGGCTCCAGATAAAGACCTTGTGTTAATTACGATCGACAAAGACGGAAAAGTTTTTCTTACGATGGATAATGAACAAATTAAAGAAGTAGTGGCTAACACACTAAATACCACCATGAATCTTGGCGTAGACGTAAATGCGTTTAAAAAAGCTGGATTTTATGGCGCACCATTTAGCGGCCTTGCTTCATTCCTTCAAATCCCTGAAGAAAAACGCAAAGGAGACCTGCTACCAGGTATTCCAGTAAAAGATTCTACAGACAATCAATTGAATACTTGGATACGTGTTATTAAAGATGCGTACTTAGGCAAGAAAATGAATCTTTTATTAAAAGGCGATAATGCTTCTAAGTATCCTGCATTTAAAGCGGTGGTAGATGCTTTCAAAAAGAACGACGAACAGAAGTTCCAAATGATTACAAATCCTGAAAGCGTTCCAACCGGTACAGAATTATGGAAACTTACGATGGCGGGTGAGAAGAGAGACGAATAGACAAAATATCATTCACGAAAATTAAATGCTACTATCATGGCAGAAATGGATACATCGAGTGGCGGGGGTCATAAAAAGGGCCCCGGGGTCAAAAAAGGGAAGAAGCTATCTACCCGTGTAGACCTAACACCCATGGTTGACTTGGGTTTTCTACTCATTACATTTTTTATTTTCACCACAACCATGAGCCAGCCAACTGCGCTGAAACTCATGTTGCCAAAGGATGCAGATAAGCCAGAAGAACAAAATAAAGCGAAAGAATCAGGTGTTATCACACTTTTATTAGGAAAAGACAATACTGTTTTTTACTACGAAGGTCAACTTGATAACACGGCTTCTAACTTTAAATCTTCTAACTTTTCTGGAATTCGTGAAGTGTTGCTTGATAAAAAAAGCCGTACTCCTGAAAAAGATTTGGTAGTGGTGTTAAAAGCATCTTCTGAAAGCACGTATAAAAACGTAGTTGATATCTTAGACGAAATGACCATCAACGTGTTAAAGCGTTATGCATTAGTTGATATCACAGCGCAAGAAGAAGAGCTCGTTAAAATATCTGTTGCAAACGCTGCACCAGCAAACTAATTATTTAAAGAAGAACCGATCATGGACGTAAACAAAATATTAACAGCGGATATCCTCGATATTTTATTTGAGGGTAAAAATAAAGCGTACGGTGCTTATGATTTAAGACGCACCTACGAAAAGCGTGTCAAAATTGCCCTTGGTGGTACTTTTGCCATTTGCCTTCTTTTGTTCGTTGGTTCTATTGTTGCTAATTCTTCTTCTAAAAGCAAATCTCAAATTATTGTTGAAGACGTTAATTTGGAAAATGTAAAAGAAGAGAAGAAGCCTGAACCACCGCCGCCGCCGCCACCACCAAAACAAGAACCTCCAAAAATCGAAATGGCAAAATTCACCCCTCCAAAAATTGTGAAGGATGAAGAAGTAAAGCCTGAAGATGAAATCAAAGAGGTTGAAAAATTGGAAGACACTAAAATTGGTACGATTAACCAAGAAGGTGCTAAGGATGACGGTATCGTTGCGCCTCCAGTAGAAAAAGGTACTGGAACGGTAGAAGCGCCAAAAGAAGAAGATTACGATAAGGTATTTACCGTGGTACAAATCCCTGCAGAATTCCCTGGTGGACTTCCTGCTTGGGCTAAATACCTTGAGCGTAACCTTAATCGTGACTTACCAGTAGACAATGGAGCACCTCCAGGAAAATACACTGTCATTGTATCATTTATCGTTGACAAAAACGGTGGTATCTCTGAAGTACAAGCAGAAAACGATCCTGGTTACGGAACCAAAGAAGAAGCGGTTCGTGTAATTAAAAAAGGACCATCATGGAAGCCAGCCGTTCAAAACGGTCGAAACGTAATTTATCGTCACAGACAATCTATTACATTCATGGTTTCTGAAGAATAATTTGATACACTTGTATCTATAAAAAGCCACCGAAATTCGGTGGCTTTTTGTTTTCATTCCATTTCGTGTACTTTTGATAAAATTTTAAGCAAGTGGCAAGTCATGTAATGGATTGGAACGACACGGTAGTAGCACTTGCTACACCACCTGGTATGGGTGCAATTGCCGTTATTAGAGTAAGTGGTGCGCAAACTTTTTCTATCCTCAATGATTTATTTCCTTCAAAAAATTTATTAGAACAAGCTTCGCATACGATTGTAGTTGGCATGTTAAAAGACCAAGGCAAAGTACTCGACGAAGTAGTACTCTCTTTATTTAAAGGCCCCAAATCATACACCGGCGAAGACGTTATTGAAATCAGTTGCCACGGTTCTGGATATATACAATCGCAAATTATTGCAGCGATTACCGCGCGCGGTGCAAGGCTTGCAAAAGCTGGAGAATTTACGCAGCGCGCGTTTTTAAATGGCAAATTAGATTTAGCGCAGGCAGAGTCTGTAGCAGATTTAATTGCCAGTAATTCGGAGGCAAGTAAGCGTGCAGCTATTCATACCATGCGTGGTGGATTCTCTACTGACCTAGCAGCACTTCGTGAACAGCTCATTACATTTTCGGCACTCATAGAATTAGAACTTGATTTTTCTGAAGAAGATGTGGCATTTGCCGACCGTTCTGCACTGCATAATTTGGTATCTAATTTGCAAGGGGCCACAAAGCAACTGGTAGATTCATTTGCACTTGGCAATGTGATTAAAAACGGCGTACAAGTAGCTATTATTGGAAAACCCAATGCAGGAAAATCTACATTACTCAATGCGCTCTTAAATGAAAACAGAGCGATTGTTAGTGATATAGCGGGCACCACACGTGACACCATCGAAGAAGTGATTAATATTGATGGCGTACTTTTTAGACTCATTGATACAGCAGGCATACGTACCCAAACGGATGATGTAATTGAACAGTTAGGCGTAGCTAAAAGTCTCGAAAAAATGAATGCTGCTGATTTAGTGGTATATCTTTTTGATGCACAAACAACCAGCTTACAAGACATTGAAGTAGTGGCTGCCGAGCTTACTGCTTCAGGTATTAAGCATGTGCTAGTTGCCAATAAAATTGACAGCATTGATGCACCTGCACTTGCTAAGCTTGCAACTATGGAAAGTATTGTATGCATTGCAGCTAAAAATAAAACGGCTATTGATACACTTAAAAATGCACTTGTAAAAAAAGCCGTTGGTGGTGATTTGCAAACCGAATCTACGGTGGTTACCAATGCTAGACACCACGAAGCGCTTGTTAAATTAAGTGAAGCACTAGAAGATGTGAATACTGGCCTGCATCAAAAAATTACTGGAGATTTACTCGCACTTGATATTAGGCAGTGCTTACATTATTTAGGACTCATAACTGGCGAAATCACCAATGATGATCAACTAGATTATATTTTTTCTAAATTCTGTATTGGAAAATAGCTTCACTTTTAATTTGTGCTATGCCAAAAAAATTACTTTGTATCATCTTTATGGTTATTTCATATTTTGGAAATAGTCAAGTGGTTGAGTCCAGTCAATTCATTTATGATACGGCTTCTTTTGCATCATCACATGCGTCTACTATTGTTGAAACCCCCAAAGGAATTTTGGCAGCTTGGTTTGGCGGTAAATTTGAAGGCGATAAAGAAGTAAATATATATGCAAGCTGGCTGGTTAATAATAAATGGTCTGCTCCATTTATTATTGCAG